>JANRJM010000016.1 GCA_033763975.1 Planctomycetota bacterium | reverse complement strand
GTGCTCAACAATTTTACGCTTGTGTGTGTTCTTTTTTTTGTGGTTTTGTTGTTGGGGGGGGGGGGGGGGGGGCGGGCGGGGTGGGGGGGGGTGGTGGGGGGGGGGGTGGGGGTGGTGGGGGGGGGGGTGGCGGGGGGGGGGGAGGGACGGGCGTGTTGGTATGGGTCACGACGTCGCCGCCGGACCCGCTCGAACCGCCCGAGCCAGAGCCCGAGCCGCCCGAGCCCGAGCCGCCAGAGCCCGAGCCAGAACCGCCGGAGCCGCCGGGCACCGTCGAACCGCCGGAGCCGTCGGAGCCGCTGGGCACGCCGCCACCGGAGCCTGACGGGCCCGAGGGCTGCGGAACCTCGCCCCCCTGGTCGCCGGTGGGGCCGCTGGGCGCGGGCGAGACGGGGTCGACGGAGTTCCCGGACGACGACCCGCCCTGCGTCCGCATCAACATGGACTGCAGGCGGCCAACCGGCGCCGAGGACGACGAGGGCATCGTGCGCGCCGTCGAGCCGCTGCGAAGGTTCACGGAGTTCGACGACGGCGTCGCGCTCGGCGCGGGCGACGGCGAGGCGGGGTTCTGCAGGACGGAGAGACGTCGGAGCGACGAGCTGGTCGAACGCGCGTTCGTGCTCGACGACGTCACCGTCGTCGTCATCCGCAGGCGAGAGACGCTCGGCGTCACGATGCGCGTGCTGCTGTTCGACCGCGGCGCCATGGGCGTCACCACGCGGCGGACCCCGCCCGAGCCGCTCGCCACCGTCGGGGACCGGCGCAGCGACTGCAACGTCGACAGCGCCTGCGACGGCTCGTCCGCGACCTGGGCCATCGACACCGCGTGCCCCGAAGCGAGCGAGACGATCGCGGCACAGAGCCACGCCCGGTGCGGACGCTGCGGATGATTGACGGCGAGTGAACGGCTCATACTCGGGACCCTCCCGCGCTCGGGTGCGCTATGCAGAAGATCCGTTTCGGCTGCGGCGGGGCAACGGGTCAGTCGGTCAATTCGCGTGGGCTTCGGGAAACAGGCTTCGCACACCCTACCCACCGTGCTCCGGGCAGACTTCGTCCATGTCGCGCACGAGGTACACTCGCGGCGTCCGCCCATATCGTCACGATCCGCACGAAACGACGCCGGCCTGCCCGACGCCCGCCCGTGCATCTCCGCCATTGCGGGTAGTGCCGCCCGTAGCGGCCCCTCCCACTTGCGACGTCCGTCCTTCGCGGATCTGTCGCGTTCGCTCAAGCCACCCGACCACGCCGCCCGCCGCGTCCCGACGCCGTCGGCACGCGGCTTGCTCACGCGCCGTGCGTTCGCTCCGTCTCCAACCTCCCCACCACGTCCCGCAGCGTCGCGCGCCAGTGCGCCCGCTCGCCGATGATGCGCTCCGCGTTCCACAGGTCCAGCACGCTGTACTCGGGGCGTCGCGCGGGCCTGGGAAACTCCGCCGACGTGCACGCCTCCACCCGGCACGGCGCACCGAGTATCGACACGATCTCGGTCGCGAGGTCATACCACGTGCACTCGCCCGCGTCGGTCACGTGCGTCAGCCCCTCGGCCCGTGCCGCCAGCAGCGCGAGCGTCGCCGTCGCCAGGTGCTCGGCGCTCGTCGGCCTGCCGCGCTGATCGTTCACGACGCGCAGCGTGGGCCGCACGCGCGACGCCGCCGCGATCGTGCGCACGAAGTTCTTGCCCCACGGCGCGTACAGCCAGCTCGTCCGCACGTACAGCACCCGCAGGCCGCGCTCGACTTGCTCGCGCAGCACCGCCTCGCCCGCGGCCTTCGACCGCCCGTACGCGTTGATCGGCGCGCGCGGCGCGTCGAGCGGGTACGGACGATCAGCCCGGCCGGCGAACACGTAGTCCGTCCCGAAGTGCACGAGCGTGGACCCGTGCGCGCGGCACGCCTCCGCGAGCAGGCGGACGCCCTCGGCGTTCACCGCCGTCGCCGCCGACTCGTTCGCCTCGGCGCCGTCCACGTCCGTCCACGCGGCGCAGTTGATGACCGTGGGATACTCACCGAGCGCGTGCAGAGACTCGGCGCGAACGATGTCGACCTCGGCGCGTGCGAACCCGCGCGCCGCCACGCCGCCCCGCGCGAGCGCCCCGGCGAACGCCCGCCCGAGCATGCCCGACGCGCCGACGATGGCGACCGGCCCGCGCAGCCCCGCGCCGACCCCGCCCCGCGCCGCGGGAAGGCCCGTGCGCTCCGCCTCGACTGGCTGCTGGGTGGTCATCCGTGCCTCACGCCCCACGGGAAGCCGTCGACCGCGTCGTGCGCCATCCGGTGCTCGTCCGGCTGGGCCGGGTTGTACGCCGCGCTGACGTAGTACAGCAGCCCGGCCGGCTCGTGCCCGACGGTCGCCGCCCCGTGCCACAGGGGCGGCGGGATGATGACGACGCACGGGTTCTTCTCGCCGATGATGGCCATCCACGCGCGCCGATCCGACGCACGGTAGACGCCGACCTTTAGGTGCCCGTGCAGGCAGAGCCAGAAATCCGTCTGCAGCGTGTGGTGGTGCCAGGCCTTGATCACGCCCGGGTACTGCACGCTGAAGTTGATCTGGCCTTCGGGGCGCATCACGCCCTGCATCTGGTTCATGATCGAGTAGCCGCGATCATCGGCGTAGTACGACACCGGGACGACCGCCGGCTCGACCGCGGCCTTCGCGTGCTCCCACGCCGCCGCGAGGGAATCCGTGCCGAACTTTCTGATGTTCTCGGGCTTCACGAACGTCCTCCCCCACCGGCGTCAGCCCGTCGAGCCCGCCGCGACGGGGAGCTCGAGATGGTTCGCGCCGCTCTCGGACACCATCCGCGAGGCCCGGAACAGGCTCTCGATGGTGCCGGCGTCCGTCCACCACCCGTCGAGCACCTCGTGCGTGAGGTCGCCGCGCTGCAGGTAGTAGTTATTCACGTCGGTGATCTCGAGTTCGCCCCGCGCGCTGGGCTTCAGCTCGCCGCACACCTTGAAGACGTCGCGGTCGTAGAAGTAGAACCCGGTGACCGCCATGGAGCTCGGCGGCTTCTTCGGCTTCTCGACGATCGCCTTGATCTTCGCGCCCGCCCCCTCGCCGTCGAACTCCACCACGCCGAAGCGTTCGGGGTCCGGCACCTGCTTCAGGATGATCTTCGCGCCCGAGCGCTGCGTGAAGAACCGCCCGGCCGCGTCGCGGATGCTGCCCTCGATGATGTTGTCGCCCAGCACGACGCACACCTTGCCGTTGTCCGCGAAGTCCTCGGCGAGCTTGAGCGCATCGGCGATGCCGCCCTCGCCCTCCTGGTACGCGTACGCGAGGTGCTTGAGCCCGAGGTGCTTGCCGTTCTTCAGGAGCTTCAGGAAGTCGCCCGCGTGCTCGCCGCCCGTCACGATCAGCACCTCATCGATGCCCGCGTTCAGCAGGCACTGGATGGGGAAATAGATCATCGGACGGTCGTAGACCGGGAGAAGGTGTTTGTTCGTGACGAGCGTCATGGGACGCAGCCGAGACCCCAGGCCTCCGGCGAGAATCACACCCTTCACGCTTCCCCCCTTCTACTCGCGATACCCGAGAGATTAACCCTGGTTGACGGGGTGGTCAACAAATCGGGCCTTTTCGACGCGGCTTTGGGCGGATTCTGCCGCCTGGTCCGCGAACGCCGCGTCCGCGTTCGCGCCGCGCTTACATCACGCAAGCGCCGCGTGTGCGCACGATAACCCCGCTCGCGCCCGTCGCGCACGCGTGTCGACGCTACCCTTGGCCCGTTGCCGGAAGGGGGGCCCATGGGCGCGTTCTCGTCGATCCTGGTCACGGGCGGGTGCGGCTTCATCGGGTCGAACTTCGTCCGCTTCGTGCGACGCCACCGCCCCGACACCGCCGTCATCAACCTCGACTCGCTCACGTACTCGGGCAACGCCGAGAACCTCGCCGACCTTGCCCAGGACACGCGCTACCGGTTCGTGCACGGCGACATCTGCGACCGCCCGCTTGTCGAGAAACTCGCGGGCGAATGCGACGCCATCGTCCACTTCGCCGCCGAGAGCCACGTTGATCGCTCCATCATGGACGCCGGCCCCTTCATCCGCACCAACGTCGGGGGCACGCAGGTGCTGCTCGACGTGCTCCGCGCCCGACGCGCCGCCCGGGGTACATCGCCCCGCCTGCTCTACGTCAGCACCGACGAGGTCTACGGCTCGCTCCCGCTCGACCGCCCCGACCTGCTCTTCACCGAAGACTCGCCGATCCTGCCCAACAGCCCCTACGCCGCCAGCAAGGCCGCCGGCGACGGGCTCGTCCGCGCCTACCACCACACCTTCGGGCTTGACCTGGTGACGACGCGCTGCTCGAACAACTTCGGGCCCTACCACTTCCCCGAGAAGGTCATCCCGCTGTTCATCACGAACCTGATCGACGGCGAGCAGGTCCCGCTCTACGGCGACGGCCTGAACGTGCGCGACTGGCTCCACGTCGAGGACCACTGCGAGGCCGTCCTCGCCGTGCTCGAGCGCGGCACGTCGGGCGAGGTTTACAACGTCGGCGGGAACAACGAACGCAGCAACCTCGACCTCACCCGCACGATCCTCCGCCTCATGGGCAAGGGCGACGAGATGATCCGCTACGTCGCCGATCGCCCGGGGCACGACCGGCGCTACGCGATCGACGCCACCAAGATCCGGCGTGAACTCGGCTGGGAACCCACGCGCTCCGCCTGGCCCGACGCCCTCGCCTCGACCGTCGAGTGGTACCGCGCGAACGAGGCGTGGTGGCGCCGCGTGAAGTCCGGCGCGTACCGCGAGTACTACCACCGCCAGTACACCGCCCGAGAAGCGCCCCGCTAACCGGCGCGCGCCACCAGCGTCGGCGAAACCTCCACCGTCAGGGCTCGTCCCAGCGTGTGCACCTGCAGGTACACCCGGTCGGGCGCGTCGAGCCCTTCGACCACGCCCTCCACGCCGCGCAGCGCGCCGCCCGTCACCACCACCCGCGTGCCGCGTTCCAGGTACTTCGCCGGCGCCAGCACCACCCCCGCCTCCATCGCGAGGCGGATCTGTCGCAGTTCGTGGTCCAGGCGTGCCTGGTCCTCGACGCGGATCACCTGCACGACCCGCCCGACGCCCAGCTCGCGGTCCGACAGGCGTCCGGCGCTCCGCGCGAATACGTACCCCGGGAACAGCGGGATCTCGTACACCCGGCCGCGCGCCCAGGCCTGCCGCCGTCGCTGGACGGGCAGCAAAAACTCCACGCCCGCGGCGTCGAGCGTCCGGGCGACCGTCTTCTCCTGGCGGGCTTTCACCCGCAGCACCCACCAGCGTGCCGCGTCGCCGTCTCGCCGCTCGTCCCCGCGTTCCTCGATCGCGCTCGACCCGCCGATATCTGCGCTCGTCGCCATCGAGGGGTGTTCCAGTGGGTGCGTCCTGCGGCGGGCAACGATACCCACTCGCGGCCGCACACCCGGAAGGGCGCAGTCCGGAACGGGACGACCGTCCGATAACGGATGGACGTGCATAAGGGCAGTGCAATTCCCTTGCCGATCATCGCGTAATTCATGCGCCGGTCGCTTGACCCGCTGTTTGAACCCCGTATTCTCCGAGCCACTCGCTCGAACGCGAGCGTGCTCGGGTTTCGTGTGTACCCAGGGGAGATTGGATCAATGAAGACGACGATCATCGCCGCGGCGCTCGCCGTGGCCTCCGGACAGGCCCTCGCGGGCAACGTGTGGCTGAACTCGGCCAAGGTTTCGAACTACACCGAGACCGGCAGCGTCGGTCAGGCCAAGTACCGCATGTCGAACACCAACTTCGACATGTCGCTCGACCATGGCCTGGGCACCAATCCCGGCCAGTTCATTTCTCATGGTCTCGGCAACAACACCCAGTTGAACAACGTCGTGTTCAACTTCAGCGTGAACTTCATCGCTGGCGAAGGCATGATCTTCCGGATGGTCAACACAAACACCAATGCCGCGTTCAACCTGGCTTGGGGCACTTTCAGCAGCCCGCTTCCGGCCGGCACGACCAACTCGGTCGCGACGCTGAATGGCTTCGCCCCGAACCGCTCGTTCAACACGATTCAGCTCTTCGCCGACGCCCGCTTCAACCCCTCGCAGATGCAGTGGTCGAACCTCGCCTTCACTTCGGCCGGGCTCACCGTCGCCGACAACTCGCTGCTCACCGGCGGGCAGGTGGAGAATCCGGAGAACCCCGGCTCGCCTCCCCCGGGCACCCAGCACACCCAGCGCATCGTCTCCGACATGGACCTGTCCACGTTCAACTGGACGCTCACCGGCCAGATCCGCGGCTACCGCACCGGCGCGGGAGGAGACGAACTTACTCGCTACGTGATCGGCCTCAAGGAGTCGAACTTCCAGATCATCCCCCTCCCCACCGGCGCGGGTCTCGCGTTCGCTGGGCTGGGCGTGCTGGGCGTTCGCCGCCGCCGCGCCTGATGGCGTGCGGGCTTGTCCCGCGGGCCGAGGCCGAGATTCTGAGCCCCCCCTCCGGGCGCCCTCGCGGGCGCCCGGTTTTCTTTTGTGGGCGTGCCCGTGGCACCACTCGGCGGCGCCGCTGGGGCGCGGGCCCGCGGAGCCGCGCTGCCGGGTGGGGGTCGCGGGGGCGGCGAGGCAGCGGGGGCGCGGGGACACCGAGGCCGTCGGTTTTTTCCGCTTCGTGTCAGGGTGCGGTGCCGCGCGGGGTACTTACGTGTGGCCGTCCGGGGGGTGTCGGTGCGTGCTGAGGATCAGCGCGAGCTCGCGGCAGGGCGGTATCGAAGGGAGAGGACCGATGGCTCGTAGAACGATTGTCGGCGTGGCGGCGGCAACCATGCTCGCGGCGGTCGGCGTGGCCCACGCCGGGTGGACGGCTGTCAATCACCACGATCCGGCCTTCGTGGGTGGATCGCTCATCCGGGCGGGTCAGGGTCAGACCTTCGTCGGCGCGGCAGGGCCCACGGGGACAACCGGCCCCAGGCGTCCGAGCGCCCTCACCCGCACGGCGTCGCGCACACGGTCGAGCCACGCCGGGGCGTCGAACTCGAAGAGGCGTTCGACGTCCGTGTGCAGTGCTGCCCCGGCGCCGCCGCCGATTGCTCCCGAGCCGTCGTCAGGACGCTCGCCCATCGCCGCACTCCTCGTCGCGGACCTGCTCCTCGATGAGTTCGCGGAGCCGCTCGCGCAGGCGCTGCTGCGCCTTGTGCACCGCGTTCTCGCTCATCCCGTGCGTCTGGCCGATCTCGCGAGCCGGGACGCCCGCGAGCGTCGCGTCGAGCAACGCCGCGCCACGCTCGTCCGACGCCTCGCGGTATCGCTGCACGGCCAGGCGGTAGTGGTGATCGACCCAGTCGCGCTCGAACTCGGCGTAGAGCGGGTCGTCCTGCGGGCGCCGGCCAGCGACCGCGTCGAACGCGGTTCGATCGTCGCGCGGGCCGACGGGGTGCCGGGCACGTGAGGCGGTGTGGTCCGCCAGCGCGCCACGCACGCAGCGGAAGAGATACCCCCGGAACTTCCCTCGCGCGGCGTCGTACTCGAACCGGCGCAGGCCCGTCACGAGCTTCGCCAGCACGTCCTGCGCAAGATCCTCGGCGTCGGCCTTCTGCAGCCCGCGCGCCTGCAGGAACCGGACGATGAGGTCTCGGTACCGCCGGTCGAACTCGACCCACGCCGCCGCGTCGGCGGGATCGCGCAGACGCCCCAGCAGCGTCGCCGACGTACTCGGAAGTTGTCCGGTCGTGCCCCCCACGGGGGCGAGCGTACCAGATCCCACGCGTTGCAAAAGCCCCCGCCGCACGCCCGTCGGCGTGGTGCTACGCCGCCCCGACCACGGCCCGCGTCGACGCCGGCAGGTCGAGGAACTCCTCGAGGGCGTCGGCCGCGAGGTCGGCGGCGCGCCGGCCCCGGAACGGCGCGAGCACGCCGTCGATGTCGCTGATCTGCCCCTGCGCCCGGGCGGGATCGCGGATGAGCAGTTCGAGCGCGTCTACCAGCGGGCCGGCCCCGCCCCAGTACGGGATGAACTCGGGCACGATCCTCCGGCGGGCCAGCACGTTCGGCAGCGAGAAGACCCTGGTCGAGAGCACCGCCCGCGCCAGCAGGAACAGCACCGGGTTGGATTTCTTGTAGAAGACCACCATCGGGCGCCGTTGGCGCGCCACCTGCAGCGTGACCGTGCCGCTCTTCACAAGCGCCACCTGGCACCAGCGCACGGCGGCGTCGGTGTCCTGCACGAGGACGCGCAGCCCCTCGGGCCACCCGCCGGCCTGCTCGGCGTGCGCACGCACCTGCGATTCCACGCGCGTCGACGTGGCGGCGACGACCCCCACGGCCCGCGGGTGCCGGGCCTTGAGCCGGCGGAAGACCTCCAGCAGCACGGGGAAGTGCCGCTCGATCTCGTTGGGGCGCGAGCCGGGCATCATCGCCACTCGGGGCTCGCCCTCGGGCAGCGCGCCGGTGCGGCGATCCACCGCGTCGAGATCCAGCGGGTCGTCGAAGAGAAAGTGCCCGATGAACCGTGCGGGCACGTTGCGCTTCTCGAAGAAGTCCTTCTCGAAGGGGAGCATGCACAGCACGAGGTCGGTCACGCGCCGCAGGCGGTGGATGCGCCAGCGCCCCCAGGCCCAGATCTGCGGCGCGACAAGATGCACCACACGCAGCCCGTGCGCCCGCGCGATCGCGCAGATCGGCGTGTTCGCCGCGGGCGAATCCACCGGCACGTGCAGCGCGACGTCGTGCGTGCGCAGCCAGGCGTCGATCCGCTGGTTGATCTTCTTGTGCTCGATGATCTTGCGAAAGCCCGGCACGCCCATGACCGCGTCGTCGCCGGTGCGCTCGATGATCGTGGCGCCGGCGCGTTCCATCTTGGGCCCGCCCCAGGCGTAGATCGGCAGGTCCGGATGACGCCGGCGCAGCACCTCAATGACCGCGGAGGCGTGGTCGTCCCCGCTCGGCTCGAACGCCGTGAACAGGATGCCCCGGGGCTGGGAGTCGCGTGCGTGCACCGGCGCAGTGAAGCGTCCCGGAGGGGACAAGTCAACCGTTTACTAACCTCGACCCGACCGACTTGCGCCAGGCTTCACAATCCCACCCCGCCGAGCCAGACCGAGGGCTTCTTGTCGAGGGCGGTCGCCGCGGCGACGAGGGACTCGAGGCTGGGCAGGTGCGCCCCCCGCTCGATCGACGACAACTGGCTGACGGACACGCCGGACGCCTCGGACAGGTCCTTGAGCGTCCAGCCGCGCTCGGTGCGGGCCATGCGGATCTGCCTGCCGAGTTCGTGGCGCAGACGGTCTTGCGGACGCTGGCCCAGCCCCAGTGTCTGGGCCGCCTGCGCCAGCGTCCGTCGCAGTTCCGCGAGCGAGAACGGCTTGGCGAGGTAGTCGAAGACGTCCTGCTTGAACGTCTGTCGCATGGAATCGAGGGTCGGATACCCGGTGACGACGATGACCGCGAGCTTGGCCCAGCGCCTGCGGATCTCCGCGAGCACCTCTTCGCCGGCGTGGCGCCCCATCTTGATGTCCAGCAGCACCAGGTCCGGCAGTCGCGCCTCGCACGTGTCGTAGAACCCCTCGGGCGTCGAGGCGGTCCGGACCTCGTGCCCGTCGGCCTCGAGAACCGAGGCGATGTACTGTCGAAAATCGTCGTCGTCGTCCAGCGCGACGATCGAGAGCGGCGGGGTCTGCGCGGGCGTGCTGGTGTCGGTCATGCCACGGTCACTCCTGCGTGCCCACGGGCCCGGCGGACGGCACCGGCGCGAGGGTTGCCTGCTCTCGGGGGATCATGACCTCCAGCTCCGCCCCGGGGCCGTCCACCCGGTTCCGAGCCAGCAGCACCCCGCCGTGCTCGCGGACGATGCCCTCGGCGACGGCCAGGCCCAGCCCGGTGCCCCGGGCGTCGAGGCGGGTGGACGCGAAGGGCTCGAAGAGCCGGGGCAGGATATCGGGGTCGAACCCGGGGCCGTCGTCCCGCACGCGGAGCGAGACCCACGCCCGTCCGTCGCGCTCGACGGTCTCCCCCTCGACCCAGACGCGCCCGCCCGCGCGGGTGCCGGCACGGACGGCGTCCACGCCGTTGCGCACGAGGTTCACGAGCACCTGCACCATGCGGTCGGGGTCGCACGAGGCGACCACGCCCTCCGAGACCGCGTTGCGCAGGTCCACCGTGCCGGTCTCGCGGTCCAGCCGCACCAGCGTGATGGCCTCCTGCACGACGGTCCGCAGCACGGTCTCGCGCGTGCGGGGCGGGCGGACGCGCGCGAAATCCAGCAGGCTCTCGCCCAGCCGCTCCAGACGCGACACCACCCGCAGCATGAGCGCCGCCTGCGTGGGCTCCATCCCGCGCGCGGGGTTGGCGTTCAGGCGCTCGACCAGCCCCTTCAGCACCGCCAGCGGCGTGTTCAGTTCGTGCGCGATGCCCGCCGACATCATGCCCAGGCTCGCGAGGCGGTCGGCATCGGCCAGGTTCCGCCGGGCCGCCTCGAGCAGGTGGTTCTTGCGTCGCAGGTCCGTCGCGACCGATTCGAGCTTGGACAGCGCGTCGGCCAGGGCCGCCTCCTTGGCGCGCAGGCGCATGACGGTCTCGTTCCGCGATGACATGATGGCGCCGATCTCGTCGGCGGGGATGGTGTCGGCGGGGATGAGTTCGCCGTCGGTGCGTCCCTCGCGGGCCGCCGCGTCGGCCGCGAGCATGCGGCGCACGGGCTCGTACACCGTGCGCGGGAGCACGAAGACCTCCATGGCCACCGCGATGAGCGCGTAGACCGCGACGAGCGCGCCCACGAGCAGCAGGTACAGATCGGTCACCGCGCGCCGGGCGCTGCTGATCCGCACGGTGAGCACGTGGAACCGCTCTTCCTGCCCGGCCCGCGCGGGCGTGTGCGACACGGCGCAGGGCCCCACGATGATGCTCTCCCCCACCACCGCCCGGCCGTCCGCCGCGATCGCCGCCGAGGCCGATTCGGGCGTCAGCCCCAACTCCATCGACCCCCCTGTGCGGACCAGCGCGGTCTCGGCCAGGCGCGAGGCGGCGTCGTCCGTCCGGCGCACGCCCTCGCCCGTCGAGAGCGACGGCGTGAGCGCGTCGAGCACCACCCGCGCCTCTTCCAACTCCGCCTTCTCCACCACCGCACGGATGGCAGGGCGAACCGCCACCAGCAGGATCGTCGCCAGCGCCAGCGAGAACAGCGTGTGCAGGAACACCAGTTTCTTGCGGATCCGCATCCCCGCCAGCAGCCCCGAACGCGCCGGCGCCGCCGGCACCACCACCAGCCGCCGACGGTCGAACGTCGCGGGCGGGGGCTCCGGCGCCGACGCCCCGACCCCTCCCCGTTCCTCTCGCTGGCGACGCGTGAACATCGCGTCACTCTACCCGTCCGGCGCCCGCCCGCCCGGACCTACCCTGCGCCGTGCCGATGACCGACATCGCCCCCGCCCGGCTGGCGGCCCTGCGCCACGCCGAGCGCCAGGCGGCGACATTCCCCGACCTGCCGCTGGCCCCGCCGGACACGAGCGAACTCGACGCCCGGGACGCCGCACTCGCCCACGCCATCGCCGGCGCCGTCACGCGCCGATTTCTGACACTCGAAACCGTCATCCACGCCTTCCTCCGCACGCCGCTGCGCGATGCGCCCCCCGCGGTCCAGGCCGCCCTGCTCACGGGCGCGGCCCAGTTGCTCTTCCTCGACCGCGTTCCCGCGCACGCGGCGATCGGCGAGAGCGTGGAGTACGCCAAGGCCGCGGCCCCGCGCGTGTCGGGCGTGGTGAACGCCGTGCTCCGCAACCTCGCGCGCGAACTCACCGACGCCCCCGAGCCGGCCGACCCCCACGACCCCGACCCCGCGCTCATCCCCATCGGCGACGGGCGCGCCCGCAGAACTCGAAGGCCCCTGCTGCCCGCGGAGAACCCGGCCCGCCTCGCGGCGTCGTGCTCGCTTCCGCTGCCCGTGCTGCACCGCTGGGCCCGGCAGTTCGGGCGCGATCGCGCCACCGACCTCGCCCTGCACACGCTGGTGTCCCCGCCGGTCATCGTCAACGCGCGACACGCCCCGCGCCCGCCCGCGCACGCCGCGTTCCTCCCGCACGATGAACCGGGCATGCTCGTCTGGACCGGCTCGGACGGGCGCGACCTGGGGGCGGCCCTCGCCCAGTCGCCGGGAACCTGGGTGCAGGATCCCGCCTCGTCGTCGCCGGTCGAACTCGCCCGCCTGCACGTCGATCCGGCGGGCGTCCGCACGGTGCTCGACCTGTGCGCCGGGCAGGGCACCAAGACGCGCCAGCTCGCCGCGTGCTTTCCCGACGCGCGGGTCATCGCGACCGACGTCGACGACGCCCGGCGCGCCGAACTGCGGCGCGTGGCGGCGACACTGCCGAACTGCGAGGTGGTCGAGCCCGACGCGCCCGCGCTGGGACGGGTGCGTGCGGATCTCATCGTGCTCGACGTCCCGTGCTCGAACAGCGCCGTCTTCCCCCGGCGTCCCGAGGCCAAGTACCGCTGGGGGGCCGACCAGCTCGCCCGGCTGGCGAAGATCCAGCGAGAGATCATCGCGCACGCGGGCGAACTGGCTTCTCCAGGCTGCACGCTGCTCTACGCCACGTGCAGCCTCGACACCGAAGAAAACGAAGACCAGGCGCACCACGCGACCAACGCCGGGTGGCAGATGCTCCGGGACGACCGACGCACCCCGCGCGGCGTGCCGGGAGACCCGCCCCGGGGCTACGCCGACGGCAGTTACGCCGCGTTGCTTCGAAGGGCAGGGCGCGGGGTACACTCCCCGCACGCGTGAAACCGACCACGGCCGGAGCCCGATCGACATGAACCTGCTGGACATCCTGACCCTCGACTGCGTCCGGGCCCCCCTGGTGGCGTCGGACAAGCGGGGTGTGATCGATGAACTTGTGGATCTCCTGGCGGCCCGTGGCAAGGTGCACGACGCGAAGGCCCTGAAGGACGCCGTCTGGGCGCGCGAGCAGGCCCGCACCACGGGCATCGGCGCCGGGCTCGCCATCCCGCACGGCAAGTGCGCCGGCATGCCGGGCCTGGCCATGGCGATCGGCAAGCCCGCCGTGCCCATGGACTTTGACGCCATCGACAAGCAGCCGGTGCGCCTCGTCGTCCTGCTCGCCAGCCCGCCCGACCGCACCAGCGACCACATCCAGGCCCTGGCCCGCATCTCCCGCCTCATGACCATGGACGCCTTCCGCGAGCGGATCTACTCCGCCCCCTCGGCGGTCGAGATCTACGCCCTCCTGCGCGGGCAAGAGCAGCCCGCGGGGGCCTAGCGCATGCACGCCCCGCCCGGCCAGCCTCACCCCGGGCAGCCCGCACCCGGCGACGCGCCCGACCGCCTGTACGCCCCCCTCGCCTCGATCGAGGACGCCCTCACGCGCCTGTGCGCGGGCGAACCCGACGCCCCCCCCGCCCTGCGCGACGCCATGCGCTACGCCGTGCTCTCGGGCGGTAAGCGCCTGCGCCCCCTGCTGTGCTGGCACGCGTTCGTCGCCTGCGCGGGGCGCGAGCCCAGCGCCGGCGCCGAACTCGAGAACCTGCGGCGCGCCTGCGCCGCAATCGAGATGGTCCACGCGTTCAGCCTGGCGCACGACGACCTGCCGGCCCTCGACAACGACGACATGCGGCGCGGGCGCCCGACCCTGCACAAGCACGCGGGCGAGGGCCTGGCCATCCTCGCGGGCGACGCGCTGCTCTCGCACGCGTTCTGCGTGCTGGGCGATCTGTCGACGCCCCGCCGCGCCGAGGCGATGCGCACGCTCGCCGACGCCGCCTGGCGGATGGTCCGCGGGCAGGTGCTCGACACGATCCCCGACACCACGATATCGCCCCAGGACGCGGTGCACGCCATCCACGCGCAGAAGACCGGGGCGCTCATCCTGGCGGCGTGCCGCCTGGGCGCCCTGTGCGCCGCCGGCGCGTCCGACTCGCCCGAGGCGGCGGTCGCGGAGCACGCCGTCACGCGGTACGCGCGGGCCGTCGGCCTCATGTTCCAGATCGTCGACGACCTGCTGGATGTCGAGCAGGCGTCCGCGCACGCGGGCAAGGCGACCGGCAAGGACGCGGCCGCGGGCAAGCGGACGTTTCCCGGCGTGTTCGGCGCCGAGGAGTCTCGCCGCCGGGTCGAGGCGCTCCGCCAGGAGGCATGGGACGCGCTCGAACCCCTCGGCGCACCGGCCGAGAACCTGCGGCTCATGGCGAACGCGCTCGCGCACCGAACGAAGTAGCAGGATGCACGTACGCGAGAAGGATCTTCGACACCACCGGTAGCGGGGCCGGCGGGAAGCGTCTAGTATTTTCAGGAAGAACTGAAAACTCCGATCCCCGGGCGGCACCCCGGCCGTCCCAGAGAGCGCCCATGTCCAACCTGCTCGCCAGCATCCGCACGCCGCACGACATCCGGTCGCTGTCTGTTCCGCAGTTGCAGGAACTCGCGGCGGAGATCCGCCGCGCGATCACCACGCAGGTGTCGCAGACCGGCGGGCACCTGGCGCCGAATCTCGGCGTGGTCGAGCTCACGATCGCGCTGCACTACGTCTTTGACTTCTCGCACGACCGCCTGCTCTTCGACGTCGGGCATCAGTGCTACCCGCACAAGCTGCTGACCGGGCGGCTGGGGCTGCTGGCGGGGTTGCGGACGCGCACGGGCATGGCCGGCTTCCCCGACCCGCGCGAGTCGCCCTACGACCTCTTCGCCGTCGGGCACGCGGGCACGGGCATCTCGACCGCCGTGGGCATGGCGTGCGGCGACACGCTCACCAAGGAGGCGTTCGACCCCAAGGCCAACCCCGCCGGGCGGCGTGTGGTGACGCTCGTGGGCGACGCCTCGATCGTGAACGGCGTGGCGATGGAAGGGCTGAACAACGCCGGCACGCTCAAGCGCCAGTTCCTGGTGGTGCTGAACGACAACGGGATGTCGATCTCGCGTCCGCAGGGCGCGGTGTCGCACTACTTCGACCGCCTGCGCCTGAGCCACGCGTACGCGGACTTCAAGAAGTCGGCGCGCGAGGCGCTCAAGGCGCTGCCCGGGGGCGAGACGCTCCGCGGCACGTACCACAAGCTGGGCGAGGCGTGCAAGGCCGTCGTGAACGAGGGGGCGTGGTTCGAGCACTTCAATCTGGTGACCGTCGGCCCGATCGACGGGCACGACCTCCCGCGCCTGATCCAGTACCTGCGCGAAGCGCGCGACTTCGACCGCCCGATGCTGCTGCACGTGCACACGGTGAAGGGCAAGGGCTTCGAGGCGGCCGAGCAGGACAGCACGCGCTTCCACTCGCCCCCCGCCTTCAACGTGGGCGAGCACCTGGAGGGCGAAGGCTGCCGGGTGGAGCTCAAGGCGGAGGGGCGGTCGTTCACGGCGGCGTTCGCCGACGCGATGATCGACCTCATGGAGCGCGACGCGAAGGTCGTGACGTGCACCGCCGCGATGCCCGACGGCACGGGCCTCAACAAGGTGATGCCCCGCTTCCCAGAGCGTTCGTGGGACGTGGGCATCTGCGAGAGCCACGCGCTCGACATGATGGCCGGGCTGGCGAAGACGGGGTTCAAGCCGTTCCTCGCGGTCTACTCGACGTTCTTCCAGCGTGCGTTCGACCAGGCGTTCCAGGAGGCGGCGCTGCAGGGCCTGCCGGTGCGCCTGTGCCTCGACCGCGCGGGCCTGGTGGGGGGCGACGGCGCCGTGCACCACGGGTTCTGCGATATCGCCCTGCTCCGCACGCTGCCCGGGGCGGCGATCACCGCGGCGATCGACGAGCCCAGCCTGCGGGCCGCCCTCGAGTTCATGCGGGGCTACGACGCCGGCCTCTCGTGCGTGCGGTACCCGCGCGACGTCGTCTCGCCCCGCCTGGCGGACGCCGCCTGCCCGCCCTTCGAGCTCGGACGTGCCCGACTGCTCACGCCGGCCGAGGCCGACGGCTCTGCTCCCGACGCGGCGGTGTTGGCCTTCGGCACGCCCGCGCTCGCGGCCCTTGAAGCAGCGGCGCGCTTCCCCGGGCGACGCATCGAGGTGTACGACGCCCGGTTCGCCAAGCCGGTGGACGCCGAGCTCGTCGAGCGCTTGCTCGTCCGGCACGTGCCGGTCATCACCGTCGAGGACCACGGGGTAACGGGCGGGTTCGGCAGCGCGGTGCTCGACGCGGCGAACGCGCTGGGGCTGGACGCGTCGCGCGTCGTGCGCCTGGGCATGCCCGATCGATGGATCCACCAGGACTCGCGGACGCGACAGCTCGCCGAGGCGGGGATCGACGCCGACGCCATCGCCGAGGCCATCGCCGCGGTGCTGGCGCCGCGCGAGGCGCCGGCGGCGCTCCGACGCCCGGTGTCGGGCGCCTGACGCCCGCCCGCCCACTCGAACTATCCTCCGCCCATGGCACGACGGGTTCTGCTGCTGGTCAACCCCGAGAAACCCTCCGCCGGCAGCGCCGGCGCGGCGGTGCGCGAGCTCATCGCCCGGCACGGCGCGCTCGTCGGCGAAGTCCGCGCGGACGGGGCGCCACTTCCCGACGCGGCCCGGGACGCGGACCTCGTCATCGTGCTCGGCGGCGACGGCACGCTCCTGTCGCAGGCGCGCCGGTGCCTGGGCCTCTCGGCCCCGCTGCTGGGCGTCAACCTCGGACGCCTCGGGTTCCTCGCGGAGTTCGACCTCTCCTCGCTCGTCGAGCAGGCGCCGCAACTGCTCGGCGACGACGAGCTCTCCATCGCGCGCCTGCCGGTGTTCCGGGTGGAGGTGCTGCGGGGCGGGCGGACGGAGTTCAGCGGGCTGGCCATCAACGACGCCGTCATCACCGCGGGGCCCCCGTTCCGGATGATCTCGCTCACGCTCTCGATCGACGGCGGGCCGGGCCCATCGCTGCTGGGCGACGGGCTCATCATCTCCACCTCGCTGGGCTCGACCGCGTACAACCTCTCGGCGGGCGGGCCGATCTTGTCGCCCCGCATCGACGCCCTGGCCGTGACGCCGATCGCCGCCCACTCGCTGGCGTTCCGCCCCGTCGTCGTGCCGTCGGACTCGTTCATCGAGGTGACGCTCGAGCGCGCCAACGCCCTCGACGGGCACGGCACCACGCTCGTGCTCGACGGGCAGAACACCGCGCGGCTTCTCGCGAACGACCTCGTGCGGGTCTCGCGCGACGCGCACGAGGTGCGTCTGGTGCAGAACACGCGGACGGGGTACTGGGCGCGGCTCATCTCGAAGCTGAACTGGGCGTCCCCGCCGCAGCGCAAGGCCTAGCCCGTACGCTTCCCGCGTGCGACGCGCGTTCACGCTGGTCGAGGTGCTGGTGGTGCTGCTGGTCGTCGCGATCCTGCTGGCGATCCTGCTGCCGGCGGTCGCGGGGGCGCGCGAGGCCGGACGCGGGGCGATCTGCCTCTCGAACGAGCGCACCCTCGCGACCATCTGCCTCGCCTACGCCGACGAGCACAAGGGGTACTCGCCCGCGCTGGGCGTGCCCTACGCCACGCTGCCCAACTGGGCCCTGGTCGTGCAGAGCGCCGCGGGCATCGGCGGCACGACGGCCGGCGAGCTCTACAGCGAGCGGTCGGTGCTGGTCTGCCCGTCGGCCCGTGCACGCTACGGCCCGCAGATGCAGCGCACCTACGCCATCAACGTCACCGGGCACGCCGGAAGCCCGGGCGACCCGGACAACTTCGACGGCGCGGGCGCGCACATCCGGCTCGACCGCGTGGAGCGGGCGTCCGACGTCGCGCTGTTCGTGGACGCCGCGCCGACGGTGATCCCGCCTCCCGCCCCGCCCCCGACCCGGGCCGCCAGCGTCATCGACTTCCGCAACGCGGCGCACGTGCAGGGCCGCCTGGCGTTCGTGCACGCGTCGGGACGGGTGTTCCAGGCGTCGCACGCCGACGGCTCGGCGCGGAGCTACCGCGAGGTGCCGGCGTTCTGGGCGACGCCCCTGCCGTAAAGACGCCCCGAAAGCACGAGGGGCCGCCCCATGTTGGGACGGCCCCCGGTGCAGAGGACAGGCAGCAAATGCTCCCTCGAGTCGGGACGGCGATCAGGCGCGCCGGCGACGGGCGACGCAGAGCGCGCCCAGGCCCGCGAGGGCGATGGCGCCCGGGGCGGGCACGGCCTCGGCGTTGCCGGTGAACGAGGCGTTCGCCTCGAACGACTTGAACGTGCCGTCGGGGTTGATGAACGAGCCCCCGCCGTCGGTCACGACGCTCGTGAGCGTGAGCACGCCCTCGCTGGGATCGAGGAAGGTGATCGGGCCGACGATATCCACCAGCGCTGGGCCGGCGGCGTAGGAGAACGTCGGATCGCTGAAGAGGAGCGAGTTCGTGTTGCTGATGCGGACGAAGGTGCCCGCGGCGGCGGTGCCGGTGACGATGTCACGGCGCATCCCGCTGCTCATGTCGAAGATCGTGAACGAGCCGGAGACGGGCGCGGTCGTCACGCCGGCGATCGTCGTCGCCGCGCCGAGCGACATCGTGAGTTCCATGCGGGCGTCGGTGAACACGTGGTCCACGAACCCGCCGCCCGCGCCGTCGAACAGGAACGTGAGCGGCACGGTCTGGTCGTAGCGGAGAAGCCCCACCCCGGCGCCGGCGCCGTTGGCGAGGTTCGACAACTGACGCCCGGGGATGGGGTCGGCGAAGCTCATCGCCACGCTCGCCTGAGCGGCGGCGACACCGGCAAGGGCGATCGCGCCCGCAAGAATCCAACTGGTCTTCATGACGTCCTCTCTCTTCCTGCGGCGCCTTCACACGCTGAGCGCCGACGGCGATTCCCGCCGCGAGAGGAGTATGCGCGGGCATGATGGCAAAGTCTTCGTCCGAAGGCACTTATGGCGGCAGATCGGCCTTATCCGGACCGCGCTCCCGCCGATAACGGGGCCTCGTCGTGCGCCACGCGTCCGAAAACCGACAACCCGGCCGCCCGCTCGATGTGCACCCGCACCTGGCGGCCTGTCCAGCCGTTCGCGCCCGCCGGCGCGTCGAAGTGCACGATGAGGTCTGTGTCGGTGCGTCCGGTGAGCTGGACAGGCTCGTCGGCAAGAACGCCCTCCTCGGGCGGGGGGTCCGAAGGCCGCGGGGCCCCGGGCAGCGCCCGCCCCCCGATGGTGAGCGTGACCCCGCCCTGGGGCTCGCACGCGCTGGCGGCACGGCGCTTGCGCGTCCGCACCGATTCGCCCTCGACGAGGACATCCAGCGTGCGCCCGACGTGCTCGCGCCCGATCTCGTCGCAGATGGCGGTCTGGAGCCCGAGCAGCTCGGTGTTGCGCCGGCGCTTCACCGCCTCGGGCACGTCGTCCGCGAACTTGTCGATCGCGACGGTGCCCGGGCGGGGCGAGTACTTGAAGATGAACGCGTTCTTGTATCGCACGCGCCGCACCAGCGCCGCCGACGCCTCGTAGTCGGCCTCGGTCTCGGTGGGGAACCCGACGATGAAGTCGCCCGCGAGCCCCAGCGGACGCCCGATCTCGGGCTGGTCGAGGAATGCCCGGGCCCGGTCGATGAACTCGACGTACTCGCCCACCGTGTACCCGCGGTTCATCATCGCGAGCAGGCGGTCGGAGCCCGACTGCGCGGGCACGTGAAGGTAGCGGCTGATGCGCGGGTGATCGCGGATCACCTCGAGCACGTCGTCGCCGAAATCACGCGGGTAGCTCGTCACGAAGCGCAGCCGCGCGATCGCGGGCACCTCCTCGTGGATGCGCGCAAGCAGGCCCGCGAACGTCGTCACGTGCGCCCCGGCGAACGGGTCGCGCCGGTGCCCGCCGGCGTACGAGCGGCCCTTCTGGGGCTGCGTCACGCCCCCCACCGTCACCGCCGCACCGTGCTCGAACCGGTAGTGGTTCACGGTCTGCCCGAGCAGCGTGATCTCGACCACCCCCGCGTCGGCCAGGCGCCGGCACTCGTCCACGATGTGGTCGGGCGGGCGGTGGACCTCGGCCCCGCGCGTGAAGGGCACGACGCAGTACGTGCAGAACTTGTTGCACCCGCGCGTGATCCGCACGTACGCCGAGCGGCGGACCGCGCCCTCGGTGTCGACGGGGCTGACGCTGCGCGAGAGGTCGAGCAGTTCAAGGGAGTCCTGGGCCGCGGCGAGCGTCGAGGACCGGCGCGATGCGTTGCCCTGCAGCGCCATCTGGCGCGCGGAGACGAGCCTGGGCTCCTCGTCGTAGCGCGGCGCGGGGGGATCGTCGAGCATGGCCTCGCGGGTGCGCAGGGCGTTGTCGAGAAGGGCGGGGAGCTTGTCGAGCTCGCCCGGGCCGCAGAGCACGTCGACCACCGGCATGCGCCGGATGAGCGCCTCGCCGTCGCGCTCAGCCATGCAGCCCAGGACGCCGACGACCAGCGCGGGGTTGTCGGCCTTGCGCAGGCGCATCTCGCCGAGGCGCGACCAGACCTTCTGCTCGGCGTGCTCGCGGACCGAGCACGTGTTGTAGAGCACGACGTGGGCGCCCTCGGGCGAAGGGGTGAAGGCGTAGCCCAGCGCGCGGAGCTGCCCGCAGACGAGCTCGCTGTCGAGCTCGTTCATCTGGCAGCCGAAGGTCTCGATGTACACGGTGCGCCCGGGCATGAGGCGGAGTGTAGGTGCGGGCGGCGCGGGGCCTTACGGGCCGGCTAACTCCGGAAGAACGACGCGATCGAGTGCACGGTGATCGCCCGCCCGATGGCGCCGATGGACTCGGTGAGCGGGATGTGCTTGGGGCACACCTTGACGCAGTTCTGGGCGTTGCCGCAGTCCGAGTGCCCGCCGGGGGCCATGAGCGTGTCGAGCCGGTCCGGGGCGAGGGCCTTGCCGGTCTCGTGGAGGTTGAAGAGTCGTGCGAGGCTGATCGCGTGGGCGCCGACGAAGGCGGTGTCCCAGCGGTCCGGATCGGGTTCGAGGTTGTACTGCGGGCAGGCCTCGAGGCAGCAGCCGCACGACATGCACTCGGAGAGCTTGTACCGGGTCTCCTGGGTGGCGGGCTTCTCGCGCGGGCCGGGGCCCTGGAAGTACGTCCCGTCGATGGGCACCCAGGCCTTGACGCGCGTCATCGCCTGGAAGAGCCGCGACCGATCGACCCACAGGTCGCGGACGACCGGGAACTTGCTCATGGGCTCGAGGGTCACGGTGTCGCCCTCGGCGGGGGCGACGGCGTCGATGAGGCACGAGCACGACTGGCGGACGCGCCCGTTGATGACCATCGTGCACGCGCCGCAGACTTCTTCCAGGCAGTTGGAATCCCACGCGACCGGGGTCGTGCGCCGCCCGTCGACCGTCACCGGGTTCGCCGCGATGAGCTGGAGGCACGAGATCACGTTCGCCCCGGGCTCGACGCGCACCGGGAACGTCTCCCAGCGGCTCGCCTTCCCCGGCCCGTCGCACCGCTTGATGCGCAGCAGGATCGTGCGCCCCGCGGGCGCGGCGGCGGCGGGGTCGCGCGGGGTCACGCCCCGGGCGGTGGTCGGGCGGGAGGTGCCGTTGGGGGCCTGGGTGGTCATGGGTGTGCTCGTCAGACCGTCGCCATCGAGGGCGCGGCGGGTTCCTTCTTCTCGACCTTGCCGTACGTGCGGGCCGTCGGACGCACCAGCGTCGCGTCGATCGGCACGAACTCGAGCGTCACGCCCCGCTGCGGGTCGTACTTCGCCAGCGAGGTCTTCATGAAGTTGGCGTCGTCGCGCTCCTGGAAGTCGGTGCGGTAGTGCGCGCCGCGGCTCTCGCGCCGCTCGATGCTGCCCAGGCAGATTGCCTCGGCGATGA
The DNA here is from genome assembly GCA_033763975.1 of Planctomycetota bacterium. NCBI lineage: Bacteria > Pseudomonadati > Planctomycetota > Planctomycetota bacterium. Next base: position 86,145 of record JANRJM010000016.1, on the reverse strand, counting down.
GCAGCATGTCGCCCACGCCCCGCGTGAAGCTCAGGGTCTGGTTTGTCCAGGTCGCGGCGTCGCCCAGCCGCACCTTCGAGAAGCGTTCGCGCAGTTCGGCGAGCTTGGCGCGGCACTGCTCGAGGCGCGGGCCGCTCTTCACCACCGTGCACGCCGAGGTCATCTCGACGCCCAGTTCCTTGTGGATGACGTACGGGTTCGTGGACGCGTCGGGCTCGGCCGAGCCGGAGGCCGAGGCCAGCAGCGCCGCGGCGTGGTTCTCTTCGGCGCGGGCCGCGGCGTCGAGCGCGGCCTGCCGGGGCTCGGGGGCCTTGGGCAGGGCGTCGCGCACGTACGACACGACCGATTGCCCGCAGAAGAGCCCGTCGAAGAGGCACGAGAGCAGGGCGTTGGCGCCCAGGCGGTTCGCGCCGTGGTAGGCGAAGTTCACCTCGCCGAAGGCGTACAGCCCGGGGATGTTCGTCGACATGTTGCGCGGGTCGCCGGGGCTCATGCCCAGCCCGACCTCGGCGCCGATGGGCGCCCCCGCGCCGGAGCGATGCTTGTCGAGCGCCTCGCGGGGGGTGTACCGCCCGGGCTCGAAGACGGTGTACAGCCCGCCCATGGAGTAGTGCACGCCCGGGAAGATCTTCATGGGCTCGACGCGCGGGTCGACGCCGACGAACTTCTCGTAGATCTCGAGGATGCCCCCCAGCTTGCGGGTGAGGTACTCGGGGTCCTTGTGCGTGAGGTCGAGGTAGACCGAGTTCTCGCCGCCCACGCCCAGGCCCTGGTTGACGCAGATGTCGAAGATCTCGCGCGTCGCGATGTCGCGCGGCACGATGTTGCCGTACTTGGGGTACTTCTCCTCGAGGAAGTAGTACCGCTCGGCGTCGGGGATGTCGCGGGCGCGCCGCGCGTCGCGGGCCTTGCGGGGCACCCACACGCGCCCGCCCTCGCCGCGCGCCGATTCGGACATCAGGCGGAGCTTGTCGGCCCCGGGGATGGCCGTCGGGTGCACCTGGATCATCTCCGGGTTGCCGTACCACACGCCGTGCTTGAAGCACCGGGCCGCGGCGGCGCCGGTGCAGATGACCGAGTTCGTCGACTTGCCGAAGACCAGCCCGCACCCGCCGGTCGCCATGACGACCGCGGCGGCGGGGAACGAACGCACCTGCATCGTGCGGAGGTCCTGGGCGACGATGCCCACGGCCCGCCCGTCGTCGACGACGGGGGCCAGGAAGTCCCAAAACTCGTACTTGGTGATCTTGCCCTCGCTGGCGTAGCGCCGGGTCTGCTCGTCGAGGGCGTACAGCAACTGCTGGCCGGTGGTGGCGCCGGCGAAGTGCGTGCGCTTGAAGAGCGACCCGCCGAAGAGGCGCAGGTCGCGGAAGCCCTCGCTGGTGCGGTTGAAGGGCACGCCCATGCGGTCGAGCAGGTCGATGATGCGCGGGGCCCAGTTGGCCATCTCGAGCACGGGGTGCTGATCGGCGAGGTAGTCCCCGCCGTAGATGGTCTCGTCGAAGTGCTCGTACTCGCTGTAGCCCTGCTGGCGGGCGACGTCGTTGCAGGCGTTGATCCCGCCCTGGGCGCAGACGCTGTGCGAGCGCTTGACGGGGACGAGCGAGAAGAGATCGACATCGAGGCCGGCCTCGGCGAGGCGCACGCACGCCGCCAGCCCGGCCAGCCCGCCCCCCACCACGATCACGCGCTGAGTGTGCATCAGGAATCCGCCCGGAGGGCGGTGGACCCGCCCGTTGATTGATTCGACCGATCACCCGACTCTGGATGATCGCGCAGACGATGATCGGACTAGTGAGGCGGGGCGCCGGGGCCCGGCGTGGCCGCCTCTTCGGGAACTCCCACGGGGGCCTCGCCCTGCACGTGGCGGAGGCGCGACTCGACCTCGGCGGCCTCGCGCGGATCGAGCAGCACGAACCCGATCACCGACATCCAACCCAGCGCCATGAGCGTGACGCCCAGCCCAGCGCACACCACGCCCCAGCGCCGCTGGGCGCGCTGCGAGACCGTGAGGCCCCAGCGGATGGCGGCGGTCCACAGCCCGTTCGCGAAGTGGAAGACCAGCGTCGTCACCCCGAGGAAGTAGAACACCGAGACGAGCAGCCCCCAGAAGGTGAACTGATCGAACCCGCCCCGCAGCGCCGCGGCGAGCGTGCTGGCGGATTCCTCGTGCGACCACTTGATCGAGCCGTCGAACGGCGGGATCAGGAATGTCCAGCCCCAGCGGAGCGTCGCGACGTGATAGAAGATGTAGATCACGCCGAAGTAGCCGGTGAGGCGCTGCAGGGCGTAGCGCCAGTTGGACTGGAACGGATAGCGGTCCGTGTTCGCGTGCCCGGTGCGGGCGTAGTAGAAGCCCAGCACGCTGTGCAGCGCGATGGAGCCCCACAGCGCGAGCTCGATGAGCAGCAGGTGCGGGATGCTCTCGTTGATCCAGGCGACTTCCTTCCAGAAGTACGCCACGCCCCCGTCGCGGACGGAGTACGGATCGCCGCCGGCCCGCAGGCCCCACTTGCCCCAGGCGATGGACGAGTTGGTGACGAGATGGGCGACGAGGAAGACGCCGATCGGCACGATTCCCGTGAGGGAGTGAAGCCGGCGGAGCACGATGTGGTTGGGGTTCAGCAGGCCGAGCGGCGCTGGACGGGCCGACACGCCTGGACCGGAGGGAATGGTCGTCACGCGCAAAGGTCCTTGCACACACGCCGCGGGCGGGGCGGCGATCGTCAGGTCGACAGGCCGCCCGGGCCGGGAAGATCCGCAGGACCGATCGGGCCGCCGGGCCCGGGGCGCCCGGGTCCGCCCATGGGCACGCGTCGGACCCGACCTTCCTGCACCGCCTTCTCGACCGCCTTGGAGACTTCCACGAACTCCGCACGCAGCTCCGTGAGGGTCTTCGTCAGCATCGTCTGTTCGGCTTCGCTGAGATTGCCCTTGGTCTTGGCTTCCAGCACGCCCAGCATGTCGATGTGCACGCGGGCGTACTCGATCGAGACGATGGACTGCCCGGACTGCGGGTCCGGGAAATAGCCCAGGTACGACAGCGCCTGCGTCGCCAGCAGCCCGACCACGTCCTCGAACCGGACGTCCTCGCGCTGGGGCTGGGCCTTCTTGGCCGCCTCCTGCGCCTCCAGCCGCTGCTTTTCCGCCTGCGCTTGCGATTTCCAATCCGAGTCGATGATAATCTTCGGCTGCTCGGACATAGGGCACTCCATCGCGGCACGCGAACGCGCCGCGCCTTGCCGGGAGTGTAGCGCGCTCGCGAAGTTCCCCGAACGCGCCGTCAGGAGGACCGATGATTCACCGTGCTGCGATCGGCCTGGCCGCGTGCTCCGTCGGGTCGCTGCTCGCGGGCTGCTCGGGCGGGTCCGCCGCTCGCCCCGCCCCCACCGTCTCGCTGAGCGCCGCGGATTTCGCCGCGGCGCCGGGCGCGGCGCCCGCCCCGGCCGCCCCCTCCACCACCGAGCAGCCCGCCCGCATCGCCGACGCACGCCCCATCGCCGCCGCCCCGCTCGACATCAACGGGACGGGCGACCTCACGGGCGATCGACCCGTCGCTGGTGCCTCCGGCGCCGCGGCGGCGCCGGACGCGGGCGCACCCTTCGTGGGTGTCGCGGGCGCACCGGACCTGTCCGGCGCCGACGTGCCGCCCGCGGGCGCTGCGGTGCTGGTCGACGCGAAGATCGGCGACGTGAACGGGAACCCGATCTACGCCTCGACGTTCTTTGATGTGGGGTCGGCGACGCTCGAGCCGCTGGGCCCGCGTCTCGCGTCCGAGGCGCGTCGGCGCGGGCCGCAGGACTGGCTCGTGTTCGCGCGCGACGAGATCAACCTCCGCCTCGACCTTCTGGTGCGCGACGAGCTGCTGCGGGGCGAGGCGCTCGCGTCCATCGACCCGCAACGCCGCCAGAACCTCTTCGCCTTCGTCCGCTCGCTGCAGGAGCAGGAACGCCGCGTCGCCGGCGGCAGCACCGAGGCCCTCAGCCGCGAGATCCAGGAGCGCGAGGGGCTTTCCCTCGACCAGTGGGCGCGGCGCCAGGAGCAGGAACAGCTCATCCGCATGCACGTCTACGAGAAGATCCAGCGCCGGATCAACATCTCCTGGCGCGACATCGACCAGGCCTACAACGGGCGCTTCGCCGACATCTACCAGCACCCGCCCCGCTACCGCTTCTTCCTCATCAACGTGCCGGCCTCGGCCGCCGAAGACCGGGCGTCCGTCGAGACGGCGCTCGCCTCTGGGCAGGAGTTCGAGGAACTCGCGGCCCTGCCCGTCAACCGGTTCCGCAACGGGCGGGGCGGGCTCGAGGTGCGCGAACTCACCGGCGAACTCGCCAACGCCTCGTTCTTCCCCAGCCCCGTGCTCAACGACGCCGCAAAGACGATGTCGCCCGGCGACACGCGCGGCCCGCTCGATCTGGGGGGCGTGCTGGCCTGGATCCATCTCGACGCCGTGGAGTTGCCCCCGGGGCTGTACGAGGCCCAGCTCGACGTCGAGAGTCGCCTGCAGGTGCAACGGTTCAACGAACTGACCGCCCGATACCTCGAGAAGCTCATCGGCCGCTCGAGCATGACCTCGATCGTCGAGATGCGCGCCCGCCTGCTCGGCATCGCCGTCGAGCGCTACAAGCCCGAGGCGGCGCCTCGAACGCGGTGACGCCGTGCCCGCCTCCTTCTGGTCCCGGCTGCTCCGCCGCGTGCGTCGCGCGCTGGCGCCGGCGGCGCGCGACCGGGCGGTCGGCAACCGGGGCGAGGCAGCGGCGGCCGACCTGCTGCGCGCCCGGGGGTACCGGATCATCGCGCGCAACGCCGTCACCCCGCGGGGCGAGGCGGACCTCGTCGCGTGGGCCCCGGACGGGCGCACGCTGGTGGTGGTCGAGGTGAAGACGCGGGTGCGGGGCGCGAATGCGCGCAGCGACGCGACGCCGCCGGAGGCGAACGTGACGCGGGCGAAGCGTCGGAGGCTGCACGCGATCGCGACGCACCTGGCCCGGTCGAACGGGTGGACCGACCGCCCGCGCCGGGTCGACGTGGTGGGTGTCGAGATTGACCCCGACGGGTCGGTGCGCGCCCGCGTCACCGAGCGGGTCTAGCCCGCCCGGTGACACGGGTGCCGCGGATCTGCGTCGCGACCACGCGGGGTGACGCGCTGGTCAGGACAAGGACCTGTCAGGGGCAGGGCGCGCCGGCGACGACCTGCTCGAGGGCCGCGACGTCGTCCTGATCGACGTTGCCGTCGCGGTTGAAGTCCGGGTCGGCGCTGGCGCAGGTCGGGTCACCGCCGACGACCTGGGCGATGCAGGCGATGTCGTCCTGATCGACGTTGCCGTCGGCGTTGAAGTCGGGATCGCAGGTCGGGCCCGAGGGCGGGATGAACGCGGCGGCGGCGAAGGTGCCGGTGCCCGTGAAGGGCGAGGGGAGCGTGCCCACCTGCTGCCCGCTCTCGAGGTCGAAGATGTAGAAGTTGGGCTGCGAGGTGTTGTTGCCGTCGGTCACGCCGTAGGCCGTCCCGTCGTACACGGCGAGCCCGTCGACATCGGAGTCCGACGCGGGCGACGCCCCGGTGAAGGCCGTGGTCTGTGCGGCGACATCGATCGAATAGATGCCGCGCGGCGAGCCGGAATCGGAGAGCCCGTAGAGCACGCCGGTGGTGGAGTCGACGTCGAGCCCGCCGAAGTCGAAGGTCGTCGGGTAGGCGTAGAGCAGCGTCGCCTCGCGCGTCTCGACGTCGATGCGGTAGACCGCCTCGGTCGTGATGTTGCGCGTGCCCAGGAGCGCCCCGTCGCGGAACGCGAGCCCCACGAAGTTCACGGTGGCGCCGTTGTACGTCATCCCGCCCAGCAGCGTGGGCGTGAGGCTCTCGGTCGAGAAGGGCGAGGAGTACAGGTTCGCACCGTTGTTCCAGTAGAGGGTGTTGGTCGCGGGGTCGTACGCCATGCCCCAGGGCTTGGCGTCCGTCGTGGTCGCCGAGTAGAGGGGGGTGGCGGCGCCGGAGGCGACATCGATGTAGTAGATCGTCGCCGTGCCGCTCTGGTCGTTGCCCACCACGAGCTGGCCCTGGGCGAGACCCGCCGAGGCGGCCAGCGCGAGAACTCCGAGAAGACGCTTCATGAGATGCTCCTTTCACAGATCTGAGAAACCGACACTGTCACTCGAACTCGTTCGACGGTCCTCACGGGCACGGCTGGCCCGCGACCACCTGCTCCAGCGAGTTGATGTCGTCCTGGTCGACGTTGCCGTCGCGGTTGAAGTCCGGATCGCTCGCCGAGCAGAACGGATCGCCCGCGACCACCTGCGCCAGGCACGCGATGTCGTCCTGGTCGACGTTGCCGTCCTGGTTGAAGTCGGGGTCGCAGCCGACGCCCCCCTCCACCGTGAGCACAAACCCGGACCCCACGTTCCCGCAGTCGTTGTCCACGACGTAGTCCCACTGCCCGGCGTGCTCCGGGCCCACCGGGTCGATCGTCAGCGAGTTCGTCGTCGCGCCCGAGATCGGCCCGCCGTCCTGCACGAGCTGCCCCTCCAGGAACCACGAGTAGGTGAACGGCGCGCTGCCCACCGGCACGAACGTGAACGTGACGGCGTCGCCCGCGTTCACCGTCTGATCGAAGACGAACTCCCCGATGTCCGGCGACAGGCAGTCGGGCGCCGAGCCGAAGTTCCACGAACGGATCGCCTGGGTCGCCGCGACGGCGCCCGTGCCGCCCGTGAAGCCCACGAACGCGATCCCGCCCGGGCCCGCGATGCCCTGCGAGAAATCCACCGGCGCCTCGGCGAGGAGCGCACCGTCGACGTACACCCGCAGCACCGCCCCGTCGTACACCACCATCGCGTGATGGGGCTGCGAGTCGTTGATGTCCGCGGCCAGCACGCCGTGCGCGAGCGAGAAGTTGTCCCCGGCGTTGTTGGGCCCCGCGAAGTTGGTCTGGATGCTGACGTGGTCCGCCGGGAACTCCCCGGTGAACGCGAACGTGTCGAACTCCACCGCCAGCGACGCGGTGATGCCCTGCGGGCCGTTGTCGGCGTATCCCAGCCCGCTCCCGCCCCCGCCGAGGGCGATGGTGGACTCGTTCTGCACCACGAACGCGAAGCCGTCCGCCTCCCCGTCGAGCGTGAAGACGAAGTCGCTCACCCAGGGCGACGTGATCGTGACGGGCACCACGTCGTACCACCCCGCGCCGCGCTGCCCGGACACCGCCTGCGTCAGTTCGAGAACATCCCCGGCGAGCGCCGCGTTCCCGACGGTCGTGATGCCCGTCGCGCCGTCGAACGTCGGGTACAGCGGGCCGTCGACCGTGAACGACCAGGACGAGACCGAGTGCTCGCCGAACGAGCCGCCGTTGCCGGACGTGAAGCCGACGTACGCGCACCCGTCGGGCGCGATGAGATCGAACGACACGGGCACCGACAGGGTCGCCTGCCCATCAATCCAGATGCGCAGGGTCGTCCCGTCGTACGCGACGATCGCCTCGCGCTCGACGCCGTCATTGACGTCGAACGGCAGCACCGCGTGCGCGATCGACGAGGCATCGTCCGAGAACGTCGGGCCGCCGAAGCCGGTCTGCACGCTCAGGTGATCCTCGGCGAACTCGCCCGTGAACGAGAACGTGTCGATCTCGACCGCGAGCGACCGCTCGATCCCCGAGTAGCCCAGCCCGCTGCCCAGCGATCCCAGCGAGGTCGGGCTCTCGTCCTGGATCACGAAGGCCATGCCGTCGCCGCCACCGATGATGCGGAAGGTAAAGCGCGTCATCCACGGCCCGGTGATGGTGTGCTTCGCCAGGCGGTAGAACGACGAGCCGCCCGTGCCCGGCTGCGACGGGGCGAGCACGAGCCGCGTGCCATCGACCGTCGAGTTCTGCGAGTACGACAGATCCCCCGCTGAGAGGGAGAAGTCCGCGTAGCCCAGCGCATTGCTGGTGCAAAGCTGCGCGTGCGCGTGCGTGCACAGACCTGCCACGACCCCGGCCAAAAGCGCTCGATGCATGATCTCCCTCCGGATACCCCCAGAAAGGGTAGCACGGAGCCTCGGAATCGCAACGTCTTTCCAGGCAAAGCTCTCGGTTCGGCGCACGCCGCCTCGGCCGTGCAAACGCGAATCCCGCCCCGCGACTTGCCGCTCGCGCTTCGGAGGGTTATGGTTCCTCCTGCCGCGCAGGCGGCGTGAGCGGGCGTAGCTCAATTGGATAGAGCATCTGACTACGGATCAGAAGGTTGGGGGTTCGAGTCCCTCCGCCCGCGTTTTTCCCGACCCCGCCTCCCCCGCAGGCGCTCCCCACCTCATTGCCGCGTCGGCCGCTCGATCGTGCCGGTCCCGTCGTTGACCTGCGGCCCGCGCCCTTGAAGCGTGTCTCGCACCGAGAGCCGGACGCGCACCATCAACTGCTCCGCCCAGCCCCTGTGCTGGTCATGATGTTCGAGCGGCTGCACACGCTCCGCCTGGTGGATGTAATCCTCGCACGCGTTCGCATCGCCGTGCTGTGCTTCCAGTACGGCCATCGCCAGCAGCCATTCATAGTTCTCCGCCGCGTCGTACACCGTGTCCACGCCCGGACGCTGCACGCCCCGCAGGATCACCTCGGCCTCGTCGAGTCTGCCCGTTGATGCCAGCACCCGGCCCAGGCGGATCTCGCCCTCGCGCCGCATGCGTCCTTTGCCCCGGTCCACCACCACCTGATAACTCTCGATCGCCGTCTCGGGCTGCCCGACGTGCTCGGCCACGAGCCCTCGCATCATGTTCTGCCATGGAATGCTCCGCGCGACCTCCGAGCGCGAGAATCGCTCGTTGATCCGGCGGAGCGCCTCCGCGGGATCTCCGCGCACCCAATGATCCGGGTGCGGCGACAAGAACAGCACGCGGGGCTTCGTTGCGTCCGGAGCGACCACGCCCGTGCCGTCGGACGCGTCGGGCCCGCTCGCCGCGGCTCGCGCGGGCGCACCGCGATCTCGCTCGACCGTCCACCACGCCGCCGCCGCTGCCAGCGGACCGAGCAGACAGGCGGCCAACACCGCGAACTTCCGCCGCGTGCGGGCGCTGGTCGTGCGTCCGCTGGTCGTGTGTTCGCCGACCGATCCGTTCGGGCGCCACGCCCGAAGTTGGCGTGCGAACTGCCCCGCCGAGCGCGTCCGATCTGAAACCTGCGGAGCGATCGCCCGCGCGATCACCCCCGCCAGCGACGGCGGGCACCCGAGCCGCACGAGGTCGCTTTCCTCAAACTTCTGCCCGAGCGCCGCCGTCAGCGCCTCGTGGATGCCGAGGCGTTAGCAGCGTCCGCACATTGCGCGACGCCGGCGGCCGCAGGCACCGAACATTCTCCTGTCGATTCGAGCAATCCTCTGTGCTTGCGAAAAAGTCCTCGGCACGGCGCGACAGATCCGCCGCCCCACGCGCCAATGTACCGCAGAGAGACATCCGTGGATGCGTCGCGGCCGCATCGACCAGAGCACGTGCGTGCTCCTGCGGCGGGCACGCCCACGGACACCACTTCGGCGACTCGGTCACCGAAGCGAGATAGGGAGACAGACGCCATGTTCAGCAGATACGCCCCGGCCGCTATCACCGCGCTCGCGTTCGCAACCGCCGCACACGCGAACGTGATCTCCAGCATCGCCCAGTTCCCCGCATCCGGCACGATCTACCCGATCACGGACGCCAACTTCACCCAGCAGAACAACGGCTTCGATGTGTGGGTCACCGGACCCAACATGCGCATCGATGCCATCGACCCGCGCCCGTCCACTCAATCTGGGGGCGTCATCTACCTCCGCACGGACCTGACCCCCGGTCAGATCGACATGAACTACGGCTCGGGACAAGGGCAGAGGGCGCCGGAGGATCGGTTCGGCGCGGTGATCACCTTCACCACCCCCGTGGAAGCCTTCGTGTTCGACACCGTCCAGGACAACGAGGCGAATCTCGAGGTGCGCTTCTACGCCGCCGACACTTCGCTGGCGGCGTCGTTCACGCTGTTCCACGCCGATGGGAGAGAGATCGCGCCCGGGACACTGGCTCGGATCAACACCTCTGGGTGGGTGTCCAGCACGCAAGCCCTCAGCCGCATCGAGATTTACGATCCCCGGGGCATCAGCGGCCGCCCGTTCAAGTTCATCGAGCGCTTCGGGCAGGAAGTCGTGCCGAGCCCCGCGACGGCGTCGCTCCTGCTGCTCTCCGCCGCGCTGTTCCGCCGCCGCCGCTGAGCACGCCGCACGAACGCCCATGAGCCGCGCAGCGCCGCGCGTCGAGTGGGCACGACCGTAGTACCGGGTCTCGCGGGGGAGGGTGCGCGCCGCCTCGGCAACCACGCCGAGCGCGGCGCGCACCCGTCATTTCAGGAAGCGCGCGGACGCAGCCCGAACGACCCCAGCCTGACGGCCAACGTGTACACCGACCCGAAACTCCGCGACGTGGCCGGGGCGGTCGCGAGCCTGCCGGACCTGCCGCTCGAGACGGTCGGAGGGCCGGCGGTGGCGGTGGCGGCGCGCACAATGCGCCTCCCGGCATGGCCCTTTCTGATCAAGCTGGCCGCTCGATGCCCGCGCGTCTACAGATATGCCTCAATTACGGACTTCTGTTGGATGTTCAGGAATAGGCCGTTCTTTCCGTTGGTTTCGACGAGCTTCGCCTGCGAGAGCCAGGCGACCGCACTGTCAAAGTCCTGCACCGACTTGCAGAAGTGGTTCTTCAGTGTGCTGCGGGAAACCATCTTGGCCCTGCTCCAGTGCTTTCGCCGAACCAGCACTTGAAGTACCTTCAGTGCATCAATCCCGATCGGCAGTCGTTTGGAGATCCCCTCGATAGAGTCCTTGAGAGACTCCAGCACATTCTCGTAGTTCTCGATGCCAAAGTAGTGACTGTGCGTGTGTCGAATCATGCTCGGGTCAGACGATCCAACCATGACCACCTCGTAGCCGTCAGAAGCCAAGAACTGCGATTCCTTTGCGACGTAAGCGGCCATCGCAGCAACTGGATCGCGGTCGACCGGCTCGAAGTAGATGAAGGAGCCAGTGTTCCAGTCGAACACCATGATCCAGTTGTTGATCGCTCCCGGGCGATGCTCCAGGCGACCGATCATGGCCTTCACGACGCCCTCACTCACAGCGCTGTCAAAGACTTGCCTCCGATCAGATCTGCGAATGACCGCTTCCGCAGCGGAGCGGGCGTCATCGAGCTCGATCTTCCGTGTTATGGACGGCTCTCTACCGGATTCGAGATCATGAAACACGTCTGACAACACTTGAAAATAGTCGAGCACAGACCGGTCACCTTCAAGCTCCTTGAGGTGGTGTCCGTAGATCACCGACGTTCGCTCAATCTGCTCTGCCCAGTAGTGCTGTGCCTCGCTGCGAAGCTGAAGCTCGACACTTCTCTGGTCAGCCAGAAACACAATGTGAAGCGCACGATAGCCACTGTCTTCCCGACCACTGGTGCGATAGTCGTTGATGGCGTCGATGGTCAGACGAGTTTGCTGTGCAACACTCTGCCTCAGATGACTCGCAAGCCGATCAACGTCTTTGTTGGTCTTTACCACGATGCGGGCACCAGCGACATCCTGCAACTGAACAAGGCGACCGGGTAATCGCTGCAGCTTGCGAATGATCTGGGGCTTGCGTTTCAGACGCTGCGCAATGTAGTACTGTCCGCCAAATCCGTTCATCCATGATTGGAGTTGAAGAGTGGTGCTCGTGAGCGGCTCGAGGTGGGCTTGTCTGTACGCGTCGAGCACCGCCTCGTGCTGTGCGCGATCCTCATCGCTCGCGAACGATCCCTTTGCCAAGGCCCGACCAGCACGATCGATCGCACTTTTTGATGGGATCATGATCCATGGTATGGGATGGGGATGCACGGCCGCCGCCTCACCTTGCACAACCACTTGCACACGCTTGCACACGCGAGCGTCCACCAGTTCATTTCCTGTCATCGTCCAACGGTTGGCCCCGAGCAGGCCGCTCCCGCCAGCGTCGGAAGAACTCGCGGATTCTGCGGTGGCCAAGCTGAACGCGGATCAACGAAAAGCCGCCGACGTCACCATGTGACACCGGCGGCGGCCGTCCGAACCGAAAAGCGGGCGAGGGGGATCGAACCCCTGACATTCAGCTTGGGAAGCTGACGTTCTACCGCTGAACTACGCCCGCGGCGGCCCGAGTATACGCACCTGCGCCCCGCCACGTTCGCGCCCACCGGCGTCGTGCCGCGCGGGTCGCGTGCCGGCCCCCCCGGCCGCTCGGCGTGTTGCCGCGCGGGTCGCGTGCCGGCCCCCCGCCCGCTCGGCGTGCGTGCCGCCGCCCCTCGCCCTTAGACGAGCGTCGGCTCCGGCGGCGGGCCGAACGACTCGCGCGTCCGCTTGACCGCGCCGAACCACACCAGCGCGAATAGTGGCCACGCGTTCCCGATCACCAGCCCCGCCACCAGCCCGGCCATCTGGCCCGCCGCGTTGTGCTGCTTCGCGAACTGGCTGTCTGGGTTCTCCGCCACCCATTGGTTCATCGCCACCATCGTCTGCCACTGCACGTATGTGCTCACGACGCCCACCAGCAGCGCCAGCACCGCGTAGACCAGGTGCAGCGGCCTCGCGACCGGCCGACGCATCGTGCACGTGACACCCGCACCGATTAGCAGCCCGGCCAGCCCCAGCCCCGCCGCCAGTACGAGCCACATCGCGCCCGTCGGCTTCATCGAGGGCGGCAGTTCGCCCATCCCCGGCTGCTGCGCCAGCCACTGCGGCCCCAGCGCGTACCACAGCCCGCCGCACCCGGTGCACACCAGCCCGAGTGCGCCCCAGCAGATCGAGATGATCCCGATCACCTTCGGCCACGACGGGATCGGACGCATCTCATCGATCAGCCCAGGTTCGAACGGTGGCGTCGACATTTGTTCGCTCATGGCACCCCCACTACTCGGGCCCGTAGGCCCGACGTTGCCTTGGCCTACGCCCCGACCCGCGCCCGCCTCACACCTGCCGCAGGAATCGCAGGTCGTTCTCGAACAGCAGCCGGATGTCGGGGATCTTGTACTTGCTCATCGCCAGACGCTCGACCCCGAAGCCGAACGCGAACCCGGTCCATTCTTCGGAATCCACGCCGCACGATTCAAACACATTCGGATCGACCATCCCGCACCCGCCCAGCTCGATCCACCGGGGCGGCGCGCCGGGCGTCAGACTCACGAAGATCTCGAACTGCGCCGAAGGCTCGGTGAACGGGTAGAACGTCGGCGTGAAGCGGATCTGCGCCCCCTCGCCGAAATACGCGCGGCAGAACTGGAACAGTGTCGTCGTCAGGTCCGCCATGCTCAGCCCGCGATCGACCGCGAGCCCCTCGATCTGGTGGAACATGAACGAGTGCGTCGCGTCGACCGTGTCCGGGCGGTACACGCGCCCCGGCGAGATGATCCGGATGGGCGCCCGCAGCGTGCCGCCACCCGCCGCCACCGCCGCTTCCATCACGCGCACCTGCACCGTGCTGGTCTGCGAGCGCAGCATCCGCGGGCACGGGTTGGTCCGCGGATCGTCGACGTAGAAGTTGTCGGCCGGGTCGCGCGCCGGGTGCCCGGGCGGGATGTTCAGCTTGACGAAGTTGTGCTCGTCGTCCTCGAGCTCGGGCCCTTCGGCGACCTCGAACCCCATTCGCCCGAACACCTCGACCAGCTCCTCGCGCACGCGCGAGATCACGTGACGCCGCCCCAGCTCGTGCGTCTCGACGATCCCCGGCTCGGTGATGTCCGGCTTCTCCGAGTCGTCGCGCTCGGGGATCAGCGCACGCCGCTGGGCGTACGCGCCCTCGAGCGCGGCACGCAGCGCATTGAGACGCTGCCCCACCGCCGGCTTCTGGTCCTTGGGTACGTCCTTGAGGCGCCCGAGCGCGGCCTTCACCAGGCCGCTCGCCCCGAGGTACCGGTGGCGCCAGGTGTCGAGCGCCCCGCTGTCGTCCGCGTGCGCGAGCTGCTCCAGGGCCTCACGTTCGAGAGCATCGATTTCGGCGATCACGCCCGGAGCGTATCCGCGGCGAGCCGCGGTCTCCAAAACGAAAAAACCCGGCGGGAGGCCGCCGGGCCGTTCGATCGTTCACCCGTGGACGGGGAACTCAGTTCTGCTTGGTGCAGGGGGTGCTGCACGACTTCTTCTCGGCGCCGACGACGCCCATGCTGCCCTCGGTCTTGGAGCCGCAGGAGGTCTTCTCGCCGCAGGACTTCTTCTCGGTGCCGACGGCGCCCATGCTGCCCTCGGTCTTGCTGCCGCAGCAGCCCTTCTTCTCGGTGCCGACCGTGCCCATGCTGCCCTCGGTCGTGGTGCAGGAGGCTTTCTCGCTGCAGCACTTCTTCTCGCCCACCGCGCCGGCGCTGCCGGTCGAGGACTTGTTCGAGGCGCAGCCGACAACGGCAGCCAGGGCCGCCACACCGACGATCATCGCGAAACGCTTCATGGTCACTGCTCCTTGGAGGGGTGCTTTCCCCGTGTGCTCTCAAGCCCGCCGCCCGTTCCTACCGGACAACCCGGATCGGCGGCCAACTCTTCCCGCATCAGGGTATCACGGTCCCGTGATCGACGCCAGCTTTCTCGGACCTTCCGCGAGCCGCACAGATCAGGCGTTCGCCCCCGGGGAACCCGTGCCCGCGGCCGCCTTCTTGGCGTCCCGCAGCTTCTTGTAGTAGGCCGTCCGCCGGTCGGCCTGCCGCCGACGGGTCGAGGGATTGCCGCTGATCTCGGCCCCGTCCTCGGAGCCGACGAACTGCAGGACGCACAGCTCGGTACCGTCGCCGATGCGGTGGCGCCCCAGCTTCACGATGCGGGTGTACCCGCCGTTGCGGGTCTCGTACCGAGTGGCGATCCGCTCGAACACGTGCTTCACGAGCTTGGGGGCGCGGCGCAGTTCGCCGTAGCGGTTGCGCTCGACCTGGCTGCTCTCGGGCAGGTCGAAGAACTGCGACGCCTGGTCGCGGAGCTTCTGGACGTGCTCCTTCTCGCCTTCCGACGCGTTCTTGGGCAGGTACAGCCAGTCGAAGCCCAGGCGGTTGCCGCCGAGCTTCGCCGCCACCCGGCGACGCGCCGCCACGTCCAGACGCTTCGCGTCCTCGGGGTTGGTCGCCCGGAGGCGCGCCTTGGCGTCGGTGATGATCTTCTCGACGAAGGGCTGCACGGCCTTGGCCTTGGGGATCGTCGTGACGATCTGCCCGTGCTCGAACAGCCCGGCCGCGATGTTCCGCAGCATCGCCGTGCGATGCGCCGTCTTCCGCCCGAGTCGGTACCCAGCCCTGCCGTGACGCATGATCCACACTCCCACGACGCCGCCCCGACGGGCCCGGCGCCGATGTGCTTGCCTGAAATGCTCCGCGAGGGCTGTGCACCCGTGCGCGGAGCTTGTATTCTAGGCGAGCCGTCGCCCGCCGTCGGATTTCCTTACGCGGTCGGCACCTGCGGCGGGGTCACCGTGAACCCCTCGGGCAACTGCACCCCCAGGTCGAGCCCGATGTCCTGCAGCTTGCGCTTCACCTCACGCAGGCTCGTCCGCCCGAACGAACGCAGCTTCAGCAGGTCGGCGTCCGTCTGGGTCACGAGCTGCCCCACGGTCTCGATCCGCGCCGATTCCAGGCAGTTGCTGGCCCGGACCGACAGGTCGAGCTCGCTGATCGACATCGTGAGCTTGCGGATGAGTTCCTCGTCCACCGACGCCGCGGCGGCCGCCTCCTCGCTCACGCGCTCCTCGCCGATGTCGAAGTACTGAACGAAGGGGTTGAGGTGCTTGCGGAAGATCTTGGCCGCCTCGACCAGCGCCATCTCGGGCGCCACCGTCCCGTTGGTCCAGATTTCAAGGGTCAACTTGTCGTAGTTCGTGCGCTGGCCGACGCGGGTCTCCTCGACCTTGTAGCGGACGCGCTGCACGGGCGAGTAGATCGAGTCGAGGTGGATGACCCCGATCTCCTGCTCGTCCGCGCCGGCGTACTGCTCGCTGGCCGGGACGTATCCGCGCCCCTTCGCCACGGTCAGGTCCATCTCGAACTCGATGGGCTCGGTGAGCGTGGCGATCACCATGTCCTTGTTGAGGATCGTGATGGCGGTGTCGGCCTGGATCATGTCCGCCGTCACCTCGCCGGGCCCGCGGGCCGCCAGACGCATGGTCTTGGGCTCGTCGCCCTCGAGCTTCACGATGAGGTTCTTGACGTTGAGGACGATGTCCGTGACGTCTTCCATCACGCCCTTGAGGGGCGAGAACTCGTGCTGGACGCCCTTGATGCGGATGAACGTCACCGCCGCCCCTTCGAGCGAGCTGAGCAGCACGCGGCGCAGGCTGTTGCCCACGGTGGTGCCGAAGCCCCGCTCGAACGGCTCGATCACGAACCGACCGAACGTCTCGCTCTTGAAGCGAGGGTCGCTCACGACCCGGGTAGGAAGTTCCATCCCGCGCCAGCGCACACGAGTTGTCATAAGTTCAGTTCCAACACTCGGCCAGGTCCTTCCAGAACCCGACGGCGTCGTGCACGGAGAACACCGCCATGCCGAGCTGGCGGGCCCCTTCTTCAGTCTCGCACGCCGTCACGCACGCATCCGACAGAACCCGCCGGGCCGACCCCGCGCGGGCAGAGTTCGTTTTCGTCCGCACCCCGGACGCACCCCGGACGCTACACGCGCCGGCGCTTCTTGGGGCGACAGCCGTTGTGGGGCACGGGGGTGTGGTCCTCGACCGCCGTCACGCGCAGCCCGGCCGCCACCAGCCCGTTCACCGCCGACTCGCGCCCCGCGCCAGCGCCCTTGATGCGGATCTCGACCTCGGAGAGCCCCATCTTGCGGGCCTTCCCCGCCGCCGTCTCCGCCGCACGCGTCGCCGCGAACGGGGTGCTCTTGCGGGCACCCTTGAAGCCGATCGTCCCGGCGGAGTCCCAGCAGAGGGTCTCGCCGTTCATGTCCGTGATCGTGACGAGCGTGTTGTTCTGCGTCGCCCGGATGTGGACGATGCCACGCACCACGTTCTTGCGGACCTTGCCCTTCTTCGACATGCACGTCTCCTCGGATCATCCGACCCGCGATGGGTCGTCCCCGAACTCCGCGCGCCCCGCCCGCACCGGGCGAAGGAACGCGTTCGCTCATTACTTCGCCTTGACGCCCTTCTTGCCGGCCACCGTCTTCTTCTTGCCCTTGCGCGTGCGGGCGTTGCTCTGCGTCCGCTGCCCGCGCACCGGCAGCCCCTTGCGGTGGCGCTCCCCGCGGTAGCTCTTGATGTCCTTCAGGCGCTGGATGTTCTGCTGCACCTGGCGACGCAGCGCACCCTCGACCAGATACCCCTGGTCGATGATCGCGTTGATCTGCGCGAGCTTCTGCTCGTCCACGTCGCTCGCCCGCTGGTCCGGGTCCACGTTCGCCTGCGACAGGATCTCGCCCGCCACCTTCGGCCCGATGCCGTGGATGTACTGCAGCGCGAAAAACACCTTCTTCTTGTCCGGAATGTCAATACCTGCGACGCGCGGCACTGTCAGCCTCCTCGACACCGGCACCGCCCCGCGCCCACGACAGGACGCCGGCTCGGCCCGCCGATCCGTGTATTAGCCCTGAACCTGCTTGTGCTTCGGGTCCGCCTTGCAGATCACGCGCAGCTTGCCCTTGCGCCGCACCACCTGGCACCCGTTGCACATCCGCTTCACGCTCGATCGAACCTTCACGGTGCACCTTCCCGGCCTCGTCGGCCGCCACCTCTGCCACCTTCGGCCCACCCGGCGTCGACGACGCCACCCTGCTCCGCCGGGCCTCCACTCTAGGAGGGCTCCCGGAAAAAGTCATGCCCGGCCCAGCGCGCCGCCTAGTGCCGGAACGTGATCCGCGCCTTCGACAGGTCGTACGGGCTGATCTCCACCGTGACCCGGTCCCCGGGGAGGATCCGGATGTAGTTCATCCGCATCTTCCCCGAGACGTACGCCAGCACCTCGGTCTTCTGCTCGTTCGGCAGGCGCACCTTGAACATCGCGTTCGGCAACGCCTCGATCACCACCGCCTCAAACGTGAACTTGTCGTCCTGCTTGCTCATCGCTCTCCCGGCCCCGCGCGACTACCCCCGCGGCCCGCGAAGACGAGGCCCCGACGACCCGTCCTCCCCGCCCAGGAATCCCTGATAGTTCCGCATGAGAAGGTTCGCCTCCACACGCTGCAGAAAATCCATGCTCACCGACACCACGATCAGCAGCCCCGTGCCCCCCAGGAACTGCGTCACCACGTAGTCGATCCCCACCGCCTGGTTCACCACCGTCGGCAGCACCGCCACCACCGACAGGAACGCCGCACCCACGAACGTCACCCGCCCCATCACCGTCTCGAGATACTCCGCCGTGCGCGGGCCCGGGCGCAGCCCCGGGATGAACGAGCCGTGGTCCTTGAGCTGCTTGCTCATCTCCTCGGGGTTGAACTGCACCGTGATCCAGAAGTAGCTGAAGAAGTACACCATCGCGATGTACACCAGCACGTACAGGTAGCCCCCGGGGTGGAAGTTCCGGTCGAAGAACAGCGCGACGTCCTGGAAGAGCCCCGACGACGACGTGCTCGCCATCGCGTTGATCTGCCCGAAGATCACCGTCGGGAAGATCATCAGCGAGCTCGCGAACACGATCGGCATCACCCCGCCGTGGTTGATCCGCAGCGGCAGGTAGCTCTTCTGCCCGCCGAAGACCTTGCGCCCGCGCGTGTGCTTCGCCTGCTGCACGGGGATCCGGCGCTGCGCCACGGTCATCAGCACCGCGCCCGCCACCACCCCCACGAACCCCGCCGCCAGCAGGATCAGGCCCATGAACCCGATCGCCTGCGGGTCCTTGGGGTCAAAGCTCGCCGCCACCGTCCGCACCGCCTGGGGCATCCCGCTCAGGATGCCCGCCATGATGATCATCGACGCGCCGTTCCCGATGCCGTGCTTGTCGATCTGCTCGCCCAGCCACATGAGGAACAGCGTGCCCGCCGTCAGCGTCGCGACCGCCATCACCCACCACAGCGGGTTGTTGAAGAACATCGGGTGGATCAGCCCCTCGGACGACCGCCCGATGTACGTCAGCCACCCCGTGCCCTGCACGATGCACAGCAGCACCGTCACGTAGCGCGTGTACTCCATGATCTTCTGGCGCCCCGTCGGGCCCTCTTCCTGCAGCTTTTTGAGCTGCGGGAGCGCCGTCGAGAGCAGCTGGAAGATGATGCTCGCCGTGATGTAGGGCATGATGCCCAGCCCGAAGATCGTCGACTGCTGCAGCTGCCCGCCCGAGAAGATCGACACGAACGACGCGATCTTCGTCAGCGGGTTGTCCGACTCCCCGCCCTTGAACAGCTCGGCCAGCGCCTCGTCGTTGATCCCCGGCAACGGGATCCAGTGCCCGATGCGGAACACCAGCAGCATGGACAAGGTGAACAGCACCTTGTTCCGCAGTTCCTGCACCTTGAAGACATTCAGCAGCGTCGTCAGCATGGCTCGTCGCTTTCGGTTTCCGTTCCGGCGGTCTGCACCCGATCCGTCATCAACGCAGCCGCCCCCGGCTCGTTCGCCGAGGGCGGATCACGCTCGATCACGCGATGATAGGGTGCGGCGGACGCACGATCAGTCGTTCTTTTCCCCGCCCGCCGCGCCCTTCGCGGGCTTGGCCGGCTTCTCACCCTTCGCCGCCTTCGCGTCGGCCGCGCCTTCCTCGCCCTTGCCCGCCGCCGCGGGGGCGCCGGCCTTGGCCTTCGACCCGCGCTTCAGCTTCTTCGTCAGGTTCTTGGGCGTGCGGTCCTCGCTCGTGAGGTCGATGCCGCGGACGCGATCCCGGCGCGTGCCGGTCTCGGTCACCGTTCCGCCGGCCTCCAGCACGCGCTTCTTGGCCGGGGCCGTCACGCGGGCCGCCGTCACCGCGAGCTTGACGCCCAGCGGCTTGTCCCCGGCGATGTTGCCCAGGATCTTGAGGTCGCGCGACGTATCACGCACCAGCCCGGCGCCGATCAGCGCCTCGATCGTCACGTCCCCGCCCTTCGCGAAGTTCGGGTGCCCGACGATGTCCCCCAGGTTCACCGCCCAGAAGTGCGTCTTGAACGGCGCGTTGGTGAAGCCGAACTTCGGCAGGCGCCGGAAGTAGGGCATCTGGCCACCCTCGTGACCGAGCTTCGCCGCGTAGCCCGAGCGGCTTCCCGCGCCCTTGTGCCCGCGCCCCGACTGCTTGCCGTGCCCCGAGCCCTCGCCGCGACCCACGCGCTTGCGGTTCTTCCACTTGCCCGCCAGGGCGGTGATGTCATGGATCATCATGGACCGTCACTCCGGAAACCTGCCGCCCGTTGCCCAGGAGGCCAAAGACCACTCGCCCGACGTCGCGCCGCGTTCGTCGCGTCGCGCACCCGACATCAACTGCCCGCCGTTAGCTCTTCGGCGCCGCGTCGGCCGCACCGGCCGGCGCACCACCGCCGCCCCCACCACCGCCGCCGCCGTGCCCGCCACCGCCCCCACCGTCACGGCGCGGGCGTCCGCGGCCGCGGCT
Organism: Planctomycetota bacterium; assembly: GCA_033763975.1. Lineage (NCBI taxonomy): Bacteria > Pseudomonadati > Planctomycetota > Planctomycetota bacterium. The sequence continues at coordinate 65,681 of JANRJM010000016.1, read as the reverse complement.
CTTGCGCTCGTCGCCCACGGTGTTGACCGGCCCGCGCGCCTTCTCGCGCTTGGGCGCGACCGGCATGAACCGCTTCCCGCGCTCGATCTTGCTCTCGATCTCGGTGAGCCCCAGCGTCACGCCCCGCAGGCTCGCCACCGCGCCCGGGCGACGAAGCCGCTCGAGCCCGTCGAAGACGGCCTTCACGATGTTCCGCTTGTTGGTCGAGCCGTAGCACTTCGTCAGGCAGTCCGTCACGCCGGCGATCTCGAGGATCGCGCGGACCGTGCCGCCCGCCACGACGCCCGTGCCCGGCGCCGCGGGGATCAGCCGCACCTTCGACGACGAGAACGTGCCCTCGACCTCGTGCGGGATCGTCGTGCCCATCATCGGCACGCTGCGCATCTCCTTGCGCGCGTACTTCTGGGCCTTCTCGACGGCCTGGGGCACCTCGTTCGACTTCCCGTAGCCGAACCCCACCTTCCCGTGCCGGTCGCCGACGACGACGAGCGCGCCGAAGCTGAAGCGCCGCCCGCCCTTCACCGTCGCCGACGTGCGGTCAACGCTCACCGTCGTGGACTCGATCTGACTCGTTTGGTCGATGATCTCTGGCATAGTGTGGCCCGGTTCGCGGAACTCGCCGATGCGGCGCCCGCCTTAGAACTGCAATCCGCCCTTGCGCGCCGCTTCCGCCAGCGCCTTGACACGCCCGTGGTACTTGAATCCGCCCCGGTCGAACACGACCTTCTCCACGCCCGCCTGCTTGGCCCGCTCGGCCAGGGCGAGCCCGACCTTCGTCGCGGCCTGGACGTTCCCGGGCTTCTCCACGCCCAGCACCTTCTCGGTGGTCGACGCCGCCGCCAGCGTCCGCCCGTCCAGATCGTTGATGATCTGGGCGTAGACGTGGTGGACCGACTTGTAGATGCTCAGCCGGGGACGCTCGTGCGTGCCCGAGATGCTCCGCCGGATCCGCACGCGTCGGCGTGCCCGCCGCAGGTTCTTCGCCGCATTCTTGTTCATGACCCGTGTCCCCGTCTGTACGCCGCTTAGGCGCCGAACTGCTTGCCCTGCTTGCGCGTGATCGTCTCGGTGGTGTACTTGACGCCCTTGCCGTTGTAGGGCTCGGGCTTGCGCTGCGCCCGCATGTCGGCCGCGAAGCGCCCGACCAGACCCCGGTCCGGGCCGGCGACCTTCACGAACTGCTTCTCGACCGTCACGGTGAGGCCCGCGGGCACCTCCATCACGACCGGGTTCGCGTAGCCCAGCGTCATCTTCAGCGTCTTGCCCGACAGCGTCGCCGTCCAGCCCACGCCGACGACTTCCATCGTCTTCTCGTAGCCCTTCGTGACGCCCTCGATCATGTTGCGGATGTGCGCCCGCGTGCTGCCCCACAGCGCGTTCGCCAGCTTGTTCGCGCTCGTGTACCCCTTCGCGAGCTCGACCTTGACGGCCTTCTCGCTCTCGGTCCACGTCACGACCACCTCGGGACGCGTCTTCAGATCGAGCTTGCCCTTGGGGCCCTCGACCGTGACAAGCCCGGGCTTCACCGCGACCTTCACGCCCGCGGGCACCGGCACCGGCTTCTTCCCGATCCTCGACATCGCTGACACTCCTGCCCCTGCCGGGCCCGCTCCACCCGTCCTCTTACTCGACCTCGCACAGCAGTTCGCCCCCGACACGCTGCTCGCGCGCCTGGCGATCGCTGATCACGCCCTTGCTCGTGGACACCACCGCGATGCCCAGCCCCTGCAGCGGACGCGGGATCTCCTCCACGCCCCGGTACACCCGACGCCCCGTCTTGCTCACCCGCGTCAGGCGGTGCAGCACCGCCTCGCCCCCGGGCCCGTAGCGCAGGCGGATGCGGATCAGGCCCTGCCGCCCGTCCTCCACCACGTCGAACGACTCGACGAACCCCTCGTCGCGAAGCACCCCGGCGATGCCGCGGCACACCTTCGAGTTCACGCAGTTCACCGTCTTCGCCCGGTTCCGCACGGCGTTGCGGATCCGCGTCAGCATGTCCGCGATTGGATCACCGATAGCCATCGTCGTCCTTCCCTCGAGCGGGGCGGCGCCCCGTCTTCACCAGCTCGCCTTGCGCATCCCCGGAATCTTGCCCTCGAGCGCCAACTTCCGCAGCATGATGCGGCTGATGCGGAACTTGCGGTACACGCCCCGCGCCCGCCCCGTCAGCTCGCACCGACGCACCACGCGTGTGCTGAACTTCGGCTTGCGATTCGACTTGGCTACTTGCGCCTTGGTCGCCATTGCCCGTGTCTCCCCGGCCGTCGCCCACGCGACGCCGCGTTTCCCTTACCGCTGCTCCGGCTTGCGGAACGGCATGCCCAACTGCTCCAGCACGAAGCGCGACCGCTCCGGGGTGCTGTTCCGGAAGCACATGTTGATGTGCATCCCGTGCGTGAACTGCGCCTCGGCCATGTTGATCTCGGGGAACACCCCCTGCTCCGTCAGACCCATCGAGTAGTTGCCCTGCCGGTCGAACGCCTTGTCGTTCAGCCCCCGGAAGTCCTTGATGCGGGGCGTCGCCAGGTTGATCAGCCGGTCCAGGAAGTGCCACATCCGGTCGCGCCGGATCGTCACCATCGCCGACGCCTCGAACCCCGCGCGGAGCTTGAAGTTCGACACGCTCTTGCGCGCCTTCACCACCACCGGCTTCTGCCCCGTCACCCGCGTCAGCGTGTCGATCACCTGCGCCCGGATGTGCGGGGGGATCTTCGTCCCTTCCAGGTGGCGCCCCATGTTCACGTTCAGCACGATCTTCTCGAGGCGGGGCTGGGCCATCCGGTTCGTCTCGGCGAACTTCTCGGCGAACGCCGGGCGGACCTTCTCCTCGAAGGCCACCTTCAGGCGTGCGGGCACGCGCGGGCCGGTGTCCTCGGGCGCGTCGTGCGCCTCGTGCTTCGCGGGGCCGGGCTTCTTCCCGCCCGCGGCGCGCCCGGGCGCCCCCTTGCCCTGCGGGCCCTTCCCCGGAGGGGGCCCCTTCTTGCCCTCGCCGCCCTGTGCCTGCTTGTCGGTCTCTTTCGCCATGATCGTGCTCGCTGTCCGTTGTGGCGCCGCGGGCGCCCGTCCTGTCCGTGCTCACTCAGCCCCGGGGCCCCCGCAGCGTGGACAACACCTTGATGTCCTTGCCGGCGTGACGCGCCACGCGCACCTTGCTCCCGTCCTTCTCGGTGCGGAAGCCCACCCGCACCGCCCGCCCGTCCACCACCGGCGAGACCTTGCTCATGTGCAGCGGCGCCTCCTTGGTGATCACCCCGCCCTTGGGGTTCGCCTGCGTCGGGCGCAGGTTCTTGGTCACCAGGTTCAGCCCCTTCACCACCACCTGCTGCTTGTCGGGCATCACGCGCAGGATCTCCCCGATCTGACCCTTGAGGTCGCCGGAGGTGATCATCACGGTGTCGCCCTTCTTCACGTGCGCTGGCATGACTCTCGGTCCTTTCAGATCACTTCCGACGCGAGCGAAACGATCTTCATGTAGTTCTTGTCCCGCAGCTCGCGCGCCACGGGCCCGAAGATGCGCGTGCCCTTGGGGTTCCCGTCGTCCTGGATCAGCACCACGGCGTTGCTGTCGAACTTCACGTAGCTCCCGTCCGCCCGGCGGGTCGCCTTCGTCGTCCGCACCACCACCGCCTTGGACTTGTCCCCGGGCTTCACGTCCGCCCCGGGAAGCGCCCGCTTGATCGAGACGAACACCCGGTCGCCCACCGCCGCCGTCCGACGCGTGAACTTCCCGCTCGCCGTCGAGCTGCCGTACACGCGGATGACGTACGCGATCTTCGCGCCGCTGTTGTCCGCCACCTCGCACCGTGTTTCTTGCTGCAGCATGGTTCACCGTCCGACGCGCGATCCCGCGCGGTCATCCCTGTACGACCGGCCCCTGGAGTTCCTTCACGCTCTTCATCGCCGCCGCCTCCGCCGAGCGACGCTCGACCACCCGCACGAGGCGCCACGACTTGGTCTTGCTGATGGGGCGGCACGGCGCCACCTCCACCACGTCGCCCACGTGCGACTCGTTCGCCTCGTCGTGGACGTGCAGGATCGTGCGCCGGCGGACGTACTTCCCGTACTTGGGGTGCTGCGCCATGTAGCTCAGCACCACGCGCCGCGTCTTCGCCCGCGCGTCGGAGTCCACCACCCCGATCTTGGTGCCCGTGAGCGACTCCACGCCCTCGCCCGCCCTGTTGCTCGCGTCCGCCATCGCCTGTGTTCCCCTGCGTCACCGGTGCCCGCGCACCTTTACCCGTTCTGCTTCGCTCCCCGACGCGCCCGCTGTTCCGTCAGCAGCCGGGCGACGTCCTTGCGGATCTTCCCGAACTGCGACGTGTCCTCCACCTTCTCCGTCACCGACTGCGAGCGCAGGTCGAAGAGCTTCACCCGCAGGTTCCGGGCCTCCAGCGACAGCTCCTCGTCCTTCATCCCGTGCACGTCCTTGCCCTTCATGAACCCGCCCTCCCGGTTAGACCCGCACCCGCCGACCCACGAACCGGCAGCGCACCGGCATCTTCATCGCCGCCCGGAGCAGCGCCAGCTTCGCCGTGCTCTCCGGAACGCCCGCGATCTCGAACAGCATCGTCCCGGGCTTGATCCGCGCCGCCCAGTAGTCGACGTCCGCCTTGCCCGTTCCCATTCGCGTCTCGAGCGGCTTCTTCGAGATCGGCTTGTCCGGGAAGACCCGGATGAACAGCTTCCCCTCGCGCTTCAGGAAGTGCTGGCACGAGATGCGACCCGCCTCGATCACGTTGCCGGGCAGCCAGCACCCCTCGAGCGACTGCAGCCCGAAATCCCCGTACGCGACGTAGTTGCCCTTCGTCGCCTTGCGCGGGCGGATCCGGCGCATCTCCTTGCGGTACTTCACTCTTTTGGGCATCAACGCCATGGCTGACTCCGATTCACACGATCACGATTCACCCGACCGCACCGATCTCCGCACCGATCACCGCACCGACCTCCGCACCGGCCCGCGCTACTTGCGGCCACGCGCCCGTGCCCGACCGCCCGCCGCGTTGGACTCTTCCTCCGTCCGCTCGGTCGTGAACATGCCCTTGAAGATCCAGCACTTCACCCCGATCACCCCGTACGTCGTGTGCGCCTCCGCCACCCCGTACTCCACGTTCGCCTGCAGCGTCGACAGCGGGAGCGAGCCGCGCTTCTCTTCCATCACCCGCGCCAGCTCCGCCCCGCCCAGACGCCCGGCGATGCGGATCTTGCACCCGCGCGCCCCGGCGTTCATGCACGCCTCGGCCTTCATCTTCACCGCGCGACGGAAGCTCGACCGCTTCGACAGCTGCTCCGCCACGCTCTCCGCCACCAGCTTCGCGTCCATGTCGGCGTTCTTGATCTCGATGATCGAGATCGCGACCTTGCGCCCCGTCATGTACTGCAGCTCTTCGGTCATCCGCTCGACCTCGGCCCCCTTGGGGCCGATCACCAGGCCCGGGCGCGCCGTCTTGATGATGATCTTCAGTTCCTCGCGCGTGCGCTCGATGTGCACGTCCGACACCGCCGCGTTTGGCGGCCTGCGGTTCAGACGCTTGTCCAGCCAGCGCCGGATCTTCTCGTCCTCGACGAGCAGCTCCCCGTACAGCGCCTTGGGCGCGTACCACCTGCTCTTGTGCGCCTCGGTGATGCCCAGGCGAAGCCCGAATGGATGCGTCTTCTGTCCCATGGTTCGCTCTTAGCCCCTCGACGGGCGCTCCTCCACCGAGATCGTGATGTGGCTCAAGGGCTTCAGGATCGGGTGCGCTCGACCGCGGTCCTTCGGCTGGAATCGCTTCATCACCGCGGCGTAATCGACGCGGCTTTCCGACACGTACAGGCGCGTCACGTCGCACTCCGCCTGCTCCGCGTCCGACACCGCCGCGCTCAGGCACTTGCGCATGTTCACCGCCGCACGCTTCGTCGTGAACGCCAGCAGGTTCAGCGCCTGGTCCACGTTCTTCCCGCGGATCAGCGTCGCCAACAGCGCCGCCTTGCGCGGGCTCCCGCGGTGGTACCGCACCTCGCTCGTGAACGCCGCCAGGTCCTTCACGTCGACCTTCAGCACGCCCGCCAGCTTCTTCAGGCGCGACGCGCGGCAGCGCGGATGGTCGCGACCCGCCATCCAGTTCCGGATCGCGCGCGCCGCGTCGTCCTTCGCGAACCCCGGCTCGGCCAGCGCCTCCGCCGCCCGGTCCACGGTCATCTCCGCCCGCTCGAGCGCCGCCTTGAGTTTGTTGCCTCGGATCCTCACGGCTTACCGTCCTTCTGCTGTGCGCGGTCCCGCGCCCCTGATCACCCGCCGCCTTACTTCTTCGCCGGCCCGGCGCCCGCCCCCGCGTCGATGCCTTCCTTCTTGTTCGTGTGCCCGCGGAACGTGCGGCTGCTGCTGAACTCGCCCAGCTTGTGCCCCACCATGTCCTCCGTCACGAACACGTCCAGGAACTGCTTCCCGTTGTGCACCTTGAACGTGTGCCCCACGAACTCCGGAACGATCGTGCACCGGCGCGCCCACGTCTTGATCGCCTCCTTCCGGCGAGAGGCGTTCAGCCGCTCCACCTTCATGTAGAGACCCTCGTCGACGTACGGCCCTTTCTTCAGACTGCGTCCCATGCGCGTTCCTCAGTCCCTTCGTGCCTTCGTGACCACCGTCCCCGACCACCGTCCCGTGCCGCTCCGCGGCGTCTTACTTCTTCTGCCCGTACCGCTTCGACACGCGACGCCGGATGATCAGCTTCCCGCTGTGCTTCTTCGGGTTGCGCGTGTTCCCGCCCTTGGCGTGCACGCCCGTCGGCCCGCACAGCGGGCGGTTGCCCTTGCTGCGCCCCGACCCGCCGCCCAGCGGGTGAGCGTGGTGGCTCTTCGCCACGCCGCGCGTCTTCGGGCGGATGCCCAGCAGACGCGACATGCCCGCCTTGCCCAGCATCCGCAGGCGGTGGTCGCCGTTGCCGACCTGCCCGATCGTCGCGCGGCATGCCAGCGGGACCATCCGCATCTCGCCGCTGGGCAGCACCAGCGTCGCGTACCCGCCTTCCTTGTTCGTCAGACGGGCGTACACGCCCGCCGAGCGGCACATCTGCGCCCCACGCCCGGGCTTCAGCTCCACGCAGTGCACGTCCAGCCCCGTGGGGATGTACTGCAGCGGCATCGCGTTGCCCGGGTTGGGCTCCACCGGGCCGGTGCTCGAGCACTCGATCTCCTGCCCGTCCTTCAGGCCCTGCGGGCTGGGGATGTACCGGCGGACCCCGTCGGTGTACTCGATCAGCGCGATGTGGCACGAGCGGTTCGGGTCGTACTCGATGCCGATGACCTTGCCGATGACCCCGTCGCGGTCCTTGCGCTTGAAGTCGATCACGCGGTAGCGACGCTTCACCCCGCCGCCGATCCCGCGCATCGTGATCTTGCCGTGGTGGTTGCGTCCGCCGGTCTTGGGGATCGGACGCAGCAGCGCCTGCTCGGGGCGCTTCTTGGTCACCTCGGCGTGCATGTTCACCGACGCGTTGCGTCGGCCGGCGCTCGTTCGCTTGTAGATGCGGATGGGCATGTGCGTGCTCCGGTCCCTGGAAAGATGCTCAGAACAGTTCGATCGTGTCCTCGTCGTGCACGCGCACGATCGCCTTCTTGGTCGGGGCCGGCTGGCTCACCCCGAACCGGGTGCGACGCGCCTTGTGCTTCTGCACCAGCGTGTTCACCCCCACCACCCGCACGCGGTACAGCGTCTCGATCGCCGCCTTGATGTCGGGCTTGGTCGCCCGGGTGTCGACGACGAACGTGTACTGCTTGCGCTCGTTCATCGCGAACGTCGTCCGCTCGGTGAGCAGCGGGCGCTTGATGACGTGCGTCGCGTCCAGCTTCACGCTCATGACTTCACCTCACTCTTCGCGCGCCCGCCCTCGGCCCCCGCCTCGCGCCCCAGGGGCGAAACCTTCGCGTCCTTGCCGGTCTGCGAGGTCGGCCCGTGCAGCCACGCCTCCAGTTCGGCCCGCTCGATCACCACGTACCGGTGCCCGAGCATCTCGTACGCCGTCAGCTGGTCGCTGCGGATCATCCGGACCCCGTCGATGTTGCGCCCGCTGAGGCGGGTGTTCTTGACGCGCGCCTCGTCGGACGAGAGCGCGACCACCGCGGTGTTGTCCACCTTGATCGCGCCCAGGAAGTCCTTGAAGGCCCGCGTGCGGGGCTCGCCGAACTGCAGCGAGTCGATCACGCGGACTTCCTGGTCCACGAGCTTGGCGAGCAGCGCGTTGCGGTTGGCCTTGCGCCGCATCTTCTTGGGCATGTCGACGCGGAAGTCCTCGCGCGTGCGCTTCTTGCTGTGCCCGTGCCCGCCGCCCTTGAACAGGTTGGCCTTCTTGTCGCCGTGACGGGCGTTGCCGGTGCCCTTCTGCTTGTAGAGCTTGCGGGTCGAGCCCTCGACCTCGTGCCGGTTCTTCGTGCGAGACGAGCCCTGGCGGAGGTTGGCGTGGTACATCACGTACGCCTGCTTGATCAGCGCCGCGTTCACCTCGCCGCCCAGCGTGTGCTCATCGATCGTAAGGGACGCCACCTGCGTGCCCTGCATGTTGTAGACGGGGACATCCATGGGTCTTTACCTCGTCCTGACGCCTGACGCCCCGCCCGGGCATGCGGCCCGAACGTGACGCCGTTGGTTGCCTATCCGTCCACCCTCCACTCGCCGCCACTCGCGGCACGCGTCACCGGACGCGGGGGTTGGATCGGATTCGACTCGGCCGTCCAAGCGGAGCACGGGGCAGGCCCGGCTCCGGTCGCTTGTCGCCGCCCGGTGGTTTCGTCGCCCCCGTCGGGGGTTCTGACCTTCCGGACCCGCCGCCCTTGTTCCGCGAGGGCGACGGCGAATCAGACGCCTGCTGCTCCTGTGCACCATCCGACCACGAACGAAAACACCCGGACGACCATCGCCCGGGTGCACACTTCTACTTCGACGCCGCCTTGGCTTTCGCCGCCTTGCTCTTGTACAGCCGGACCGCCGGGCGGACCTCGACGACGCCGTTCTTGCCGCCCGGGACCGTGCCCTTGACGAGCAGCAGGTTCTTCTCGGGGATGCGCTGCACGACCTCGAGCGAGCGGCAGGTGACGCGCACCGCGCCCATGTGCCCGGCCATGCGCTTGCCCTTCTTCAGGCCGCCGCCGTACCCGCGGTTCGAGCACAGCGAGCCGATCGAGCCGGGCGAGCGGTGCTTGCGCTCCGTGCCGTGCGACGCGAACATGCCCTTGAAGTGGTGGCGTTTCATCACGCCCTGGAAGCCCTTGCCCTTCGACGTGCCGATCACGTCAACGAACATCGTGCCGTCGAACGAATCGACCTTCAGCTCCTGCCCGGCCTGGAATGACCCCAGGTCCTTCGCGTCCACGCGGAACTCGCGGTGGTGACGCATGGGGGCGGCCCCGGCCTTCACGTCGTGCGCGATCATCGCCATCGTCGAGTTGCGCGGGTCGATGGCCTCGTACCCGATCTGCACCGCCGCGTAGCCGTCCACGTCCGGCGTGCGAACCTGCGTCACCACGCACGGCCCGCACTCGATCACCGTCACCGGCAGGGAGACTCCCTTGTCCGTGTAGACACGGGTCATCCCGATCTTCTTGCCCAGCAACGACACGCCCATCGCATTCATCCTCGCGGAATCCGGCGGCCGCGTTCACGCGTCCCCTGATCGTCCGTCAATCTGCGTTCCCGATTGCCTTCTGCCTCGTTCCTGATCCCCGATTTCTAATGCCCAATGCCGAATGCCGAGTGCCTTCTTCTTACGCCTTGATCTTCACGAACACGCCCGCCGGCACGACCAGTCGGTTCAACGCCTCGACCGTCCGCGCGTTGGGGTCGATGATGTCGATGATCCGCTTGTGCGTGCGGATCTCGAACTGCTCGCGGCTCTTCTTGTCGATGAACGGAGAGCGCAGAACGGTGTAGCGCTCCACGCGCGTCGGCAGGGGCACCGGGCCCGCGACCTTCGCGTTCGTGCGCTTCGCGTGCTCCACGATCTCCTTGGCCGACGCGTCCAAAGCGATGTGGTCGTACGCTTCCATCCGGATTCTGATTCGCCCGCCCGTCATGCAGTGTCCGTCCAGTCCACCCGCCGTCGGCGCTCGCTGCTCCGCGTGGCGACCGCCACCGAAGACACGCGACCGCCCCTCTTTCCGGAGAGGTGGGAGGGAAGCGTAGACGGGGCCGCACAGAAGTCAACCCGGGCAACATGCGCAGCTTCGACCCGCCACGGCGTCACCCCCGCACCCCCTCCCTCGACCTCTTCTCAGTCTCCACTTTGCCACTTTGCCACTTTGCCACTCTGCCACTCTGCCACTCTGCCACTTTGCCACTTCCCCGCACGCTCCTCGATCAAGCCGGGTCACACCGGTTGTCGATGTCAGTCCTCGGTCCCGTCCTGAGCCCGAACCGATGTTCGGACCTACCCTCGCCCGGAGGCCGCCATGCCCACCCGTCCGAATGCCGTACCGCAACTGCTCGCCTGCGCGTGCACGCTGCTTGCGCTGGGCGGCCCGGCGCTGGCGCAGCGCGCGGTGCCGAACACCCCCCCCACCGCGCCAGCGGGCGTGACGGGCACGGTGGAGTTCGATGACGAGGCGTTCCGCCTCGACTCGGTCGGGCTCGAGATGCTGCTGCCCATGGGCAGCAAGGCGGAGTCGGGTTCGGTGGGCGGGCGCGTGACGGCGACCATCAAGCCCGAGGACGGCACGTGGCTGGTGAACATCACCACGCCACGCACGGCGAATCCGGAGGTCACGGCGGCGCACGCGATGGACGAGGTGGTGACGCAGATCCTGAAGACCAGCGGCGAGGTCTACGACCGGACGAAGCCCGGGCAGGTGGTGGGGTATCGGGGCACGATCATCGTGCCGCGTTCGACGGTCGAGATAAACGGGATGCCCGCGGAACGTGCGTACGTGCTGATGCCGCCGGAGGGCGGCTCGCCGGCGGTGGTGCGCGGGTACACGATTTTCCGCCTGACGCCCCAGCAGTTCGTGACGTTCGAACTGATCACGACCGAGCCGGTGCTGGCCGGGGCGCGCCGCGAGAGCGAGGGGATGATCGGGACGGCGACGTTCGAGGACCCGGCGAAGGTCGGCAACGCCCGCGCGGCGGCGATCAAGACGGGGCTCAAGGTGTTCGAGCGGACGACGCCGGACGTGCTGCGCGAAATCGTGGAAGCGATGCCCGAGCGGTGGGAACGTCTCTATCGCCCGTCGCCGACGGGCGCGAAGGCCGACGAAGAAGAGGTTGGCTACCGCCGCGTCCGCTGCGCGCTCGGGCGCCGTGGTGAACTCGACCCGACGAAGAAGCACACGGGGGCGGGCGACCGCGAGCAGGGGTTCGTGGTGCGGATGGACGCGCGCTGGCTCGATCGTCCGAACGAGGCGGGCGCGAAGCCCCGGATCGTGGACTCGCAGTCGATCTTTTTTCTGTCGCTCGACCGCGAGCGGGAAGGCTGGAGCGTGCGCAACGTGGTGCGCGACGGCGACCGCGTGATCCAGGCGAGCGAGCTGGGCGTGCGTGACGGGGGCACGATGCAGGTGGAGGTGGAGACGCCGGGCCAGCCGCCGCGCACGGTGAGGCCGGTGATCCAGGGCGAGGGGTATGTCAGCCGCCTGGAGTCGCTGCTGCTCCCGCAGATCCTGGTGCGCGCGGGGATCACGGCGGACATGGCGTTCTACGTCTACCAGTCCGACCGCGAGACCATCCGCCTGCGTCGTGACCTGCTGGAGCAGCCGGCGGATCGCCCGGGGCTGTGGCGTCTCACGACGCGCCTGCACGACCAGTCGCGCCCGCAGGTGAGCGAGTACAACGAGCGGGGCGCGCTGGTGCGCGCCGAACTGCCCCGCGGCACGGTCGCCGAGCCCATCAGCCTCGATGAACTTGTGTCGCTCTGGCGGCGCAAGGGCCTGCCGATGGACTAGGCTCGACCGTCGGCCGCGGGGTCCGGGCCCGTCCGAAGCGTGGAGCAAGGTGCATGGCGACGCAGCGTGTGCTCTCGGGCAAGCAGGCCCCGGAAGAAGAGCCCCAGAACTGGGCGCTCCGCCCGACGCAGCTCGACGAGTACGTCGGGCAGCGCGATCTGCTGGAGCGCCTGCGCATCGCCATCCGGGCCGCCTCGCAGCGCAGCGAGCCCATGGAGCACCTGCTGCTGCACGGCCCGCCCGGGCTGGGGAAGACGACCCTGGCCCATGTCCTGGCGAAGGAGATGGGCGCGGGCGTCGTGCTGACGAGCGGGCCGGCGCTCGCGCGAGGGACGGACCTGGTCGCGACGCTCACGCGTCTGCAGGCGCGCGACATCCTGTTCATCGACGAGATCCACCGTTTGCCCGTCGCCGTGGAAGAGTTCATCTACCCGGCGATGGAGGACTTCCGCATCGATGTGACGCTCGACGCGGGGCTCTCGGCCCGCACGGTGCAGGTGCGCTGCAAGCCCTTCACGCTCGTGGGCGCCACGACGCGCGCGGGGATGCTGTCGTCGCCCCTGCGGTCGCGCTTCGGCATCGTGCACCACCTGCAGTACTACTCGACCGACGAACTGGTGGAGATCCTCGCGCGGAGCGCGCGACTGCTCAACCTCGCGGCGCCCGAACGGTCGGACCTCGCGCGCCTCGCCTCGCGCTCGCGCGGCACGCCCCGCATCGCCAACCGCCTGCTCCGGCGCGTGCGCGACTTCGCCGCCGTCAAGGGCGACGGGCGGCTGTCGGCCGCGATGATCGATGGCGCGCTCGCGCTGGAGGGGATCGACGCGCTGGGGCTGGACGGGCTGGACCGCGCGTACCTGCGGTGCATCGCGGGGACCTACGCGGGCGGGCCGGTGGGGATCGAGGCGATCGCCGCGACGATGAACGAGGACGCCGGGACACTCGAAGACACCGTGGAGCCCTACCTGCTGCAGATCGGGCTGCTGGCGCGGACGCGCCAGGGGCGCTCGCTGACGCCGGCGGCCGGGCGGCACCTGGGCATCGCCCCGCCCGCGCCGGGCCCGGGCGGCCTGTTCCCCGGGGCGTGAGTTCCCGATGGCGTGCGTTATCGCTTGCTGGACGCGGGGGGCTGGAGCGCGTTGCGCGCGGTCTCGTCGAGGAACAGCAGGCACTGGCACGAGACGCAGCGGGTGATGACGCCGCGCGAGAGCAGGCCGCTGACGGCCTCGACGGGGATCGTCATCTGGCACGACCCGCAGGTGTACTCGTGTCGTTTGCGGTCCTCGACCTGGATGGTGGCCATGGCGTCCTCGCCCTTGCGCCGGAGGAGGTCCTCGAGCATCTTGAGCGAGTCGGGGGTCGCCTCGGCGGCGAGCGCGGCGCGCTCGGCCTTGAGCACCGCGAGACGGGCCGCGATCTCGGCGTGGCGCGCGTCGCGTTCCTGCTGGGCGACCTGGCGGACCTGGAGCCTCTGGTCTCGGGCGGCCTCGGCGTCGGCGTGGAGGCGCTTGGCCTCGTCGACCTTCTGCATGAACTCGATCGCGGTGGTCTCGAGTTTGTCGCGCTCGAGCTTGTGCGTGTTCATCTCGACGAGGAAGGCCTGGTACTCGCGGTTGGTCTGCGCCTGCCCCATCTGCTCGCGGATGGTGGCGATCTTGGCGTCGAGGCGGTGAGCCTCGCCCTCGCGGTCGGCGGCCTGCACCATGAGCGCCTTGGCCTGCGCTTCCAGGGCCGCGCGCTTCGCGTTGATCTGGGCGAGATCCTTGTCCTGCTCGGCGAGGAAGCGCTCCGCCGATTCAAGGCGGGATCTCAGTTCCCGCATCTGCTTTTCGACCTGAAAGACCTTGAGCAACCGCGTCGTAGCGTCCATCCGATTCCCCTGGGGACCCGACGCAGTGTAGAGCGCCGGAACACGTCGCGTCAGTCGACGCCGTGCGTTGTCGCGATTCGCTGGAAGCTGTGGAGCATCCAGTAGGCGACGGGCGCGGCGAGCAGCGGTGAATCAATGAGGTCGAGCACGCCGCCGAACCCCGGCAGTGATCGCCCGGAGTCCTTGATGCCCGCGTCGCGTTTGAGCAGGCTCTCGAGGAGGTCGCCGGCCTGGCCGACCAGACCGAGCACGACGCCCGCGCCCAGGCTGGCGAAGACCCCCGGCACGGGCGCGCCGGTGCCGGCGTGGATGACCGCGAACCCGCCCCAGGCGACGAGGGCCGCCAGCACGACCCCGCCCACCAGACCTTCCCAGGTCTTGCCGGGGCTGAGCCAGGGGATGAGTTTGTGGCGGCCGAAGGCCTTGCCGGCGAAGAGCGCGCCGATGTCGCAGGCCTTGGTGACCATGAGGACCCACAGCAGGATCCACGCGGTGTGCTCGCGCCGGATGGCGAGCAGGAACCCGAGCATGAGCCCGATGTACACGAACGCGAGGAGCGCGCCGCCGGTGCCGGCGACGACACCCTCGACGCTGCGATGACGCGAATAAAAGCCCAGCGCGGTGATGAGCGCGAGCACGCCGGCGGTGCCGACGCCGGCGAAGGCCTCGGTTCCGGTCGCGTGCCCGGGGATGAGCCCGGAGGCAAGAAGCCCGCACATCGCGGCGAAAGTGGTGACGCGGCGCGAGGCGAGCACGCCGTTCGCGGCAAGGATGGCGGCGAGTTCGCGGGCCGCCAGCGCGCCGAGGATCGCCATCACCACGAAGACAATGACCCCCGGGGGAACGGTGTCGGACCCGATGACGCGGAGCGCCGACGGCAGCGGGCGCGCGTCGAGCCACTGGTCGAGCGCCAGCCCGCCGACGAGGAGCAGGATCAGCAGCGGGCCCAGCAGCAGCCGCTCACGCATGCGCCTGCTCGCTGATCGCCCCGAAGCGGCGGGAGCGGGACGCGAAGTCGCGGATGGCGGCGTCGAGGCAGGCGGGCCCGAAGTCGGGCCACAGCACGGGCGTGACGTGCAGTTCGGCGTAACTGATCTGCCAGAGCAGGAAGTTGCTGACGCGCATCTCGCCGGCGGTGCGGATGAGCAGGTCCGGGTCCGGCAGGTCCGGGGCGTACAGGCGCGACGCCAGCGAACCTTCGTCGACAGCGTCGGGCGCGATCGCGCCCGAAGCGACGTCACGCGCCAGCCGGCGGGCGGCGTCGGCGAGTTCGGCGCGGGCGCCGTAGTTGATCGCCAGGCAGAGCGTGCCGCGCGTGCCGCCGGAGGTCGACCGCTCCACCCGCTCGATGGCCTCGACCACGCCCGAAGGCAGGCCCGCGCGGCGGCCAATGACGCGGAATCGGATGCCCCGGCGCACGAGCTCGGCCTCTTCGCCGTCGAGGTACACGCGGCAGAGGTGCATGAGCGCCTCGATCTCGCCGGGCGGACGCTTCCAGTTCTCCAGCGAGAACGAATACAGCGTCACGACCTCCACGCCCACGTTCCCGGCGTGCTCCACCACCTCGCGCACCACCTTGGCGCCGGCGCGATGCCCGAACTCGCGGGGCAGCCCGCGGGCCGCGGCCCAGCGCCCGTTCCCGTCCATGATGATCGCGACATGGCGCGGGATTCGGGCTGGGTCGACGTCGGGGAGCAGGCGGGCCGGGTCCGCGTCGGGGTTGCGCTGGCGGATGCGCGCGAGGGCGGCGGCGTGCTGCCCGTTGTGCCCCGTCGCAACGGGCGATTCGGCGGCGCGATCCGGCATCACGCCCGCTCCGTTCGGATCATGGTCTGCGCGCGATCCGGTCCCACGCTCACCACCTCCACCGGGACGCCGACGAACGACTCGATGAACTCCACGTAGCGGGCCGCGTTCGGCGGGAGGCCGCCCGCGTCGCGGCACGAGGCGATGTCCTCGGCAAAGCCAGGCAGCACCTCGTACCGCGGGACGGCCCGCGCCAGGTCGTACGAGTCGGGCGGAAAATCGTTCGTCTCGCGCCCGTGAATCGTGTACCCCACGCACACCCGCAGTTCGTCGATCCCGCTCAGCACGTCCAGCATCGTGAGCGCGATGCCGGTGGCGCCGTTGATCATCGCGGCGTAGCGCACGGCGACCAGGTCAAGCCAGCCGACCCGGCGCGGGCGCCCGGTCGTCGTGCCGTACTCGCGCCCCCGCACGCGGATCCGCTCGCCCAGGGCGTCGTGCAGCTCGGTGGGGAAGGGCCCGGCCCCGACGCGCGTCGAGTACGCCTTCATGACGCCCAGCACCCGCGAGATGTGCGTGGGGGGCACGCCCGTGCCTGGCCCGACCCCGGACGCGATGCACGTGGACCCGGTGACGTACGGGTATGTCCCGTGATCGACATCGAGCAGCGACCCGTTCGCGCCCTCGAAGAGCACGCGCTTGCCCTGGCGGAGCATCCCGTGCAGGAGCGAGGTGGTGTCGCGGATCATCGGGGCGAGGCGCGTGCCGATGGCTTCGCACGCCGCGATCAGTTCGGCCTCGTCGGGCACGCCGGACTGCGGGCCGAGTTCTTCCAGCAGCGGGCGTTTCAGGGTGAGGGCGACGCGGATGCGATCGCGGAGCACGTCGGGGCGGAGCAGGTCGCCCAGGCGGACGGCGCTGGCGCGCTGGACTTTGTCGGCGTAGGCCGGGCCGATGCCGCGCCGGGTGGTGCCGATCTCGGAGACCGGGGCGGGGGCGTCCGCGCGGTCCTCGCCGCTGGGCACGCGGGCGCCGCCGACGTGCTTGAGCAGGTCCTCGCGGAGGGCGTCCTCGGACTTGTGATAGGCGAGGACGGCGTGGGCACGGTCGGAGACGACGAGGTTCGAGGTGTCGATGTTGCGTGCGGCGAGGCCGTCGAGTTCCTCGACGAGTTTCCAGGGATCGACGACGACGCCATTGCCGATGACCGCGACCTTCCCCGGATAGAGGATGCCGGAGGGGATGAGGTGCAGGGAGTAGCGGGTTCCGCCGACGACGACGGAGTGCCCGGCGTTGGCGCCGCCGTTGTA
Source organism: Planctomycetota bacterium (assembly GCA_033763975.1). Classification (NCBI taxonomy): domain Bacteria; kingdom Pseudomonadati; phylum Planctomycetota; species Planctomycetota bacterium. Next base: position 48,851 of record JANRJM010000016.1, on the reverse strand, counting down.
GCGGACGACGGCGTCGTGCTCCTTGGCGAGCAGGTCGACGAGCTTGCCCTTGCCCTCGTCGCCCCACTGCAGGCCCACGACCACCGTGCCGCGGGGGGCGTCCGAGAAGAGTGCGCGCGTGTCAGGTGCAGCCATGTCGTGCTCGCAGGGTCCGGGTGTATCGGGGCACAGCGTATCCGGGGCGATTCTGGGACGCCCACGCCTCAAGCGGCGGGCGCCGTGTGTCGATTCCACGCACGATGTCGTCTTCGCCGACTATCCGCATGATGTGCCCGAACCTGAGCTGCCGGAAGATCCTGGCGGTTCCGAAGGAGTGCCGCGGAAAGACCGTCCGCTGCCGGGCGTGCGCGACGAACATCCGGGTGCCGGCGGCGGGGAGCACGTCCCAGCAGGGCAAGCCGGCGGCGTAGCGCCCGCCGCGCGGGCTCAGAGCTTGGGCTGCTTCTTGATGTCGTCGTCCTCGCCGAGGAAATCGAAGTCGTCGGCGCCGCTGTCGTCGGGATCGACCGGCCGCGCGGGCGCGCGGGACGCGGGCTTGCTCGCCGGTCGCGGGGCCGCCGCGGCCGACGCCGCCGCCGGGACCTGGACCTGCCCGTCTTCCAGCACGTCGTCGGAATCGATGGCGGCCGGACGCCCGTCCACACGCACGACGAACACCATTTCTCCCACCGCCAGCAGGTCGCCGGGCGAGAGGTCGGTCTGCGTCACGCGCCGACGGTTCACGTAGGTGCCGTTGCTCGATCCAAGATCGCGGACCGAGACCTTGCCGTCGTCGACCGAAACTTCGCAGTGATGCCGCGACACCGCGCTGCTCGGCACGCGGATCTGGCAATCGGTCTGACGCCCGATCACCTGCACGGGACGGCGCAGCGGGATCTCCGACTGCTTGCCCTGCGGCGTCACGAGCACCAAGCTCACATCCATCGCGCGACCCCTTCCGCGGCGAACCGCCCCCGCGTGTGTTCCCATGATAGCCCCATCCCCGCTCGCGACCCGCACCGGACCCGTACTCTGCCGGCGTGCCCGTCAGCCTTCCCCAACTCCCGCCCGCGTCGCCCGGCGGCCCCTCCGACGCCGGCGACGCGCTGGGCGGCGTCGCGGCGCGGGCCATCGCGACCTCGCTGTACATCCACGTCCCGTTCTGCTCGCACAAGTGCCACTACTGCGACTTCTACAGCATCGTCGACACGCGCGGGCGGCAGGAGGCGTTCACCGATCGCCTCGTGGACGAACTGCGGGCGCTCGCGCCGTGGGCCGCCAGGCCCCTGCGCACCGTGTTCGTCGGGGGCGGAACGCCCAGCATGCTCGAGCCGCGCCTGTGGGAGCGCGTGCTCGGCGCGCTGCACACGCACTATGACCTTGGAGCGGGCAGGGGCCTCGCGACGTGCGGCGACCTCGCGGCGGGGGGCGGCGCGCCGTGCGAGTTCACCGTCGAGTGCAACCCCGAGACCGTCACGCCCGACCTGCTGCGCGTGCTGGTCGCGGGCGGAGTGAACCGGCTGAGCATGGGCGCGCAGTCGTTCCACGCGGCGCACCTGGTGACGCTGGAGCGCCGGCACGACCCGGCGAGCGTGCCGCGCGCGATCGCGCTGGCGCGCGACGCGGGCGTCGAGCGGCTCTCGGTCGACCTCATCTACGCCGTGCCCGGGCAGACGCGGGACGAGTGGCGCCACGATCTCGACGCGGCGCTCGCGCTGGGCACGGAGCATCTCTCGTGCTACGCGCTGACGTACGAGCCCAACACGGCGATGACCGCGCGCCTCAAGCGGGGCGAGTTCGCGCGGGCCGACGAGGACCTGGAGGCCGACCTGTTCGAGGACACCGTGGGCGTGCTGCGCGCGCACGGGCTTGACCGGTACGAGGTGAGCAACTTCGCCCGCCCCGGCGCCGAGTGCCGGCACAACCTGGCGTACTGGCGCGACGACCAGTGGCTGGCGGCCGGGCCGTCGGCCTCGGCGCACGTCGCGGGGCGGCGGTGGAAGAACACGCCCCGCCTGGACGACTACCTGGATCGCTCGCGCGGCGGGTTCTCGCCGATCGTGGACTTTGAAGGGCCCGACGCGCGCCGCGCGCTGGCCGAGCGCCTGATGACGGGCCTGCGCCTGCGCGAGGGGCTCGACGCCTCCGAGATGCTCGCCCGCGCGGGCGCGCTCGACGCGGCGGCGCCCGCGCGTCTGGAGGCGCTGGCGCGGAAGCTCGCGGGCGAGGGGCTGCTTTCCTCCGGCGCGCGGTGGGCGCCGACGGATTCAGGCTTCCTCGTCGCCGACCGGCTCGCCGTCGATTTCCTCTGCGCGCTCGACCCGCGCTGACGGCGCCCCCGCGTCCGCGCCGGCAGGGTCGGTGCCGAGCAAGTCCGGGCGGGGCAGGTGCAGGCGCTTCAGCAGCGCGCGCAGGTCGCTGGGCCAGGGGCTGCGCACGTCGATGCGCTCGCCCGAGGTGGGGTGCTTGAACACCAGGCGGTGCGCGTGGAGCGCGAGGCGCCGGGACGCGCCGCGCGCCGAGTGCGGGCCGTAGAAATCGTCGCCCAGGATCGGGCACCCGATGGAATCGAGATGGACGCGGACCTGGTGGAGACGTCCGGTGACGGCGCGGCATTCGAGCAGGGCCCCCGCCATCGACTCGGCGAGCGTGCGGTACGCGGTGAGGGCGGGCTTTCCCGCGGGGGAGATGCGGGCGAGCTTCTTCGTGCGCGGGTCGCCGGGCGCCTTGCCGTCGTACTCGAGGATCGCCCGGCGGATCAGCCCCTTGGGAGACTTGGGGGCCTGGAAGACCACGGCCCAGTAGTACTTCTCGACCTGGCGGCTCGTGAACGCCTCGCGGAGCGCCTCGTAGGCCTCGACGGTGAGCGCGCAGAGCACCAGCCCGCTGGTCTCGCGGTCGAGGCGGTGCAGCAGGCCGAAATCGCGGGCCTTGCCGAGCTTCTGCAGGCGCGGGCCGTGCCGGGCGAAGAGCCCGTTGAGGAGCGAGTCGCGCTCGTGCCCGAGCCCCGGCGTGGTGACGACGCCCGCGGGCTTGCCGACGACGAGGAGGTCGGCGTCCTCGTGGCGCACCTTGAAGGTGATCCTCGGGTTGGGCTCGACGGACAGCAGACCCACGCGGGGCTCCTTCAGGAATGCTCCGCGGGCACACGCGTGCAGCAGGCGGGATCGACGTACCAGCGCAGCTCGCCCGCGGGCGGGCGCAGCGCCATGGCGCCCAGCGCGGCGCTTGTGCCCCGGGCACGCTCCAGCAGCGAAAGCCCGCGCCGGGCATCTTCTCCGGAAACATACACCGCAACGAGACGCGAGGCGTTGAGAATCGCGTCGTTCACGCCGACCGTCGCGGGCGAGGTGGGCGTGGACCCGTGCTCGACGCAGAAATCGCCGCGCGCGATGCTGTTGGCGCCCCGCACCGCCCCGACGCCCGCGTCGGCGCGGAGCACGAGCAGCGCGCAGTCCGGGCGGTCGTGCCCCTTGGGGCGCCAGCCCAGGTGCTCGCGCAGCAGGGCGTCGTACGCCTCGGGCGCGTCGGGGTCGATGGCGTGGATCTGGTCGTCGGGGATGCCCGAGTGCGCGCCGATCATGTCGCGCACGATGGGCCAGGCGCGGGCGGGATCGTCCGGCGGCACGCGCTGCTCGCTCGCGAGCCACACGCGCGTGCGCGTCCAGGGCATCTCGCGGTACGCCGGGTCGTAGAGCAGGCGCCGCAGCACGGGCTCGATCGCCGGGTCGGCGTCGATGACGAGGTGGAAATCGCCGAACTCACGCACGCAGTTGCCCGCGTGGATGAACAGGTCCGCCAGCAGCGCGTCGATCAGCGCGTCGCCCGTCGGGCGCTGCACCACCAGCCCCGGCAGGCGGGGTGTCCGCTGCGAAGCGATCGGGGACAGTTCGTACATCGGCCCGTCGCTCATCCGGTCATTGTGGCGGGGTTCGGCCCGGTCCGCCACTGCCATTTTGCGTACGCTGGGCCGTGCCCCTGCCGCCCCGACCGGACCTCGCCCGCCTGCTCGACGCGAACCTCAACCGCGCCCGCGAGGCGTGCCGCGTGCTCGAGGACCTCTCTCGGTTCGTGCTGTCGCGCGAGGACCTGGCGTCCCGGGCGAAATCGCTGCGACACGCCGTCACCGACGCGTCGGGCACCCTCGGGCTCGACCCGCTCGCCCGCGTCGCGTCCCGCGATGTGCCGGGCGACGTCGGGGGCCCGCTGACGCTCCCCGAAGAATCGGCGCGCCGCGGGGCCGCCGACCTCGCACGCGCGAACGCCGCCCGCCTGGAAGAGGCGCTCCGCGTGCTGGAGGAAGCGGGCAAACCCGCCTCTGCCGGCCCGCCCGGCCCGTTCAAGGCGCTGCGATATCAGGCATACGACCTCGGCCGCGCCGTGTCGCTCGCGCTGGGCGCGGGCGCGCGTCGCCAGTGGCGGCTGTGCGTGCTGCTCACCGAATCGGTGTGCGCACGCCCGTGGGACGCCGTGGCATCGGAGGCGCTCGCGGGCGGGGCCGACTGCATTCAACTGCGCGAGAAAACGCTCGCGGACGCCGAACTGCTCCGCCGCGCGTCACGCCTGCGGGCGATGACCCGCGCGCACGGTGCGGCCCTGGTCGTCAACGACCGGGTCGACCTCGCGCTGCTCGCGGGTGCCGACGGCGTGCACCTGGGCCAGAGCGACCTCGCCCCCGACGTCGCCCGCCGGCTCGCGGGCGAGGGACTGCTCATCGGCGTCTCGACCGAGAACCTCGACCAGGCGCGGGCCGCGGTCGCGGGCGGGGCGGACGTGTGCGGCCTGGGGCCGATGTTCCCGACCCGGACGAAGGACAAGCCCCGGCTCGCCGGCCCGGCCTACGCGGCGTCGTATCTGGCCGACCCCGGGCTGAGCGCAGTCCCTCATTTGGCGATCGGGGGGATCACCGCGCACAACGTCGGGACGCTCGCGTCCGCGGGCGTGCGCGGTGTGGCCGTGAGCGCGGCGGTGTGCGCCGCGACGGACCCGGCGGGCGCCTGCCGCGAGATACGGGCGGCCTTCGACGCTGCGCCGGCGCGCTAGATCGCGAGAACCGAGGCGAGGTCCACCACCGTGCCGCGCGGCATGCCGAAGGTTGAGAACCCGCCGCCGATGCTGCCGTCCCAGTGCTCGACGCTCGCCACGATGGGCGAGGGCGACGTGACGCGGAAGCCGAAGAACTGGTTCTCCGGCCCGGTGATGAACTCCGCGAGCTCGTGGATCTTGATGTCCTCGACCTCGAGGGAACTGATGTCATCGGAGATCGTGCGCGTGGTCCCATCGAGCATGAAGAACGTCACCGTCACGGAGACGTCCTGGCTCGTCGGGTTGAAGACGTAGATGTCCTCCTCGACCTCGCGCCCCGCCCGAGAGCGGCTCATGAACCCCTCGCCGAAGTCCCACGTCGTCGCGGCCTGCGTCGCCGCGTTGAAGCCCGTCCCATCGCGGCCCTGATACACCGACCCCGACACCGTCACGGGCACGTTCGACCGGTACACCACGGCGATCTCCACGTCCTGCGCGACGCCCAGGTCACGGATGGAGATCTGCGAGCGCGACTGCGCCGGGACGATGGCGACGCGCCGGATCGGGGGCGGATCGCCCGAGCCCGATTCGTCGAGCAGGAACGTGAGGGTCACGGTCGCGGGCGCCCCGTTGGGGTTCACGATCGAGACGAACGCGTTGCCCTCGAATCGCACCCCGCTGGGCTCATCCCCGTTGATCTCGTAGAACGAGTCGTCGAAATCGATGGTGGGCAGCACGCCGGCCAGCGAGCCACCGCCGACGGTGCCGATCAGCCCGTACCCGCGCTGCGACTCCAGTTCGTAGTGCGACTGGGCGGCGACGATGGGCACGTCCGACACGACCGTGGCGGCGAACGCGCCGGGCGCGATCCCCGGGATGTCGTCCAGGCTCCACCCCGCGCGTCGCTCCGCCTCGACCACGATCGAGCGGGTCGTGATGCCCCCGGCCGAGTCCATCACCGTCAGCGTGACGTTCGCGACGGTCGCGTTCGGGTTGAAGACCAGGATGAAGTCGCGCGATCCGGCAGAGTCCTTGCGGCCGTCGGCGAACGACCAGAGAGGGCCCGTCGTCGCGACGAACGACTCGCCCACCGCCGTGCCGAAGTCGTAGTGGCTGAGGGTGGCGGCCAGCGGCATGGTGGACCGGAGCACCAGGGCGTACGGGACGTCCGTCCGCACGAGGCGGTCGTCCGGGCGGGTGATCTCCGAGATCGTGACGCCGTCGCGCGAGCGCGGCGCGATGGTCCCGCGGGCGATCAGCGCGTCGCGCTCGCCCCACTCGTATCGCGCGTGCAGTTCGAACTCGACGGCAACGTCGTTGGGGTTGGTGATCGGAACGTACTCGTTCACGTTCGCGCTGGTGAAGCCTTCGGGGTAGTACAGGACATTCGTGAGGTGCCCGTCCAGCACCACGCGGCGCTCGAGCGCCTCGAACCGGCTATCTCGTTCCATGCGGACTCCCAGGACGTGCGTCCGGCGTTGCCCGCTCCCGGGGGCGGCCGGACGCCGGGAATATAGCAAATCGCCGCGTGACTGATAGCCGAACTTTGACCACACGAAGTGTGCCGGTGGTTGTTCTGGGAACTCTCGGACGTGGGGCGGCGGGCGCGGGGGGCTCCGGGCGGGGCGCGAGGGGCCGTACCCTCGCCCGTGTCGTACGAGTATCGCCTGCACCGACTTGCGAACGGTTTGACGATCCTGGCGGAGTGCTCGCCCGCGGCGCACACCGCGGCGGGGGGTTTCTTCGTGCGCACGGGCGCGCGAGACGAGCCGCGCGAGATCATGGGGGTCAGCCACTTCCTCGAGCACATGATGTTCAAGGGGTGCGCGGGGCTGAGCGCCGAGCAGTTGAACCGGGCGTTCGACGAGATCGGGGCGCGAAACAACGCGTACACGTCGAACGAGATCACGTGCTTCTACGCCGACGCGCTGCCCGAGCAGTTCCCGCGGGCGCTGGAGCTGCTGGGGCGGATGATGCGTCCGACGCTCGCGCCCGAGGAGTTCGAGGTGGAGCGCGGGGTGATCCTCGAAGAGATCGCGATGTACCACGACAACCCGTTCTGGGTGCTGTTCGAGGAGACGCTGGAGCGACACTTCGGGAACCACCCGGTGTCGCACCGCGTGCTGGGCACGCCGCAGACGATCGGGGCCATGCGCGCCGAGCAGATGCGGGCGTACTTCGACGCGCGATACTCGCCGGACAACACGGTGGTGGCGCTGGCGGGGAACGTGGACTTCGAGGCGGCGTGCCGCCAACTGGAAGCGCTGACCGCCTCGTGGTCACCGACGCGCGCCGACCGCGACCCGCGCCCGCCGGCGATCGCGGGGGGGACGTTCGAGCTGCGCTCGGAGAAGGTGACACAGGCCTACGTGCTCGCGATGTGCCCGGCGCCGGCGATGGCGGACGACCGGCGGTACGCCGCGTCGATCCTGGCGCACGTGCTCGGCGGGGGCGACAACAGCCGCCTGCACTGGAGCCTGATCGAGCCTGGAATCGCGGACGACGCGCAGGCGAGCTTTGACCCGCACGACGGGCTGGGCGACTTCATGGTGTTCGCGACGCTGCACCCCGCGCGTGTGGACGAGGCGTGGGAGATCCTGGAGCGCGAGATGCGGACGCTCTCGGATTCGCTGGAGCCCGCCGACCTCGAGCGCCTGCGCGAGAAGATGATCACCAGCGCGACGATCAACGGCGAACGCCCCCACGACCGCATGCAGCGCCTGGGGCGTCTGTGGACCTACCTCGGGCGGTACGCGACGCTGGAAGAAGAACTCGCGATGCTCTCGGGCGTGACGCTCGACAACCTGCGTGCCCTGCGGGGCGAGTTCCCGGTGCGGCCCGTCACGGTCGGTCGCCTCTTGCCCGCGGGCTAGCGGGCCGGGGGCCTACTTGGCGTCGGTCCCGAGCAGGCGGCGGAACGTCGGGGGCTCGACGCCGAACACCTCGCGGAAGCACAGGGCGAGCAGACGCGTGGCGCGATCGACCGCGGCGGGCGGGGCCGCGCTGGACGACCCGGTGCTGACGGCGCGGAGCAGGTCGACCGTTTCGGCGCGGATGCGCCAGGCGCCGGGGCGCTCGGCGTTGGCGGGGGCGTCGGTGGTGAGCCCGCCCCGCCGGGCGTCGAAGACGTACGACGGCGCGGCGGGCAGGTCGGTCCCCGCGCCGACGTCGCGGGCAAGTTCGGGGGCGTGCCCGGTGTCGGCGAGCGTGCTCCAGAGGAAACCGAGCAGCGCGGGGCCGGGGCCCGCGGGGGCGTCGAGGCCCCGCAGGTCGCGCAGCAGCGCGTCGTATAGGTCCGGGTGCGGGTCCTGCTCGTGGAGGCAGTGTCGCACGGCGTCGAGCATCGTGGTGCCGGCGTAGAAGGCCTCGAGCGAACGGCGGGCGGCGGGGAAGACCTCGGCGAGTTCCCAGGAGGCCAGCACCGACATGGCGTCGGACTTGCGGACGCTCACCTGGAACTCGGCGCGGGTGAGGGGCTCGATCCCGCCGGAGAACCGGGTGTCGCCTCGCTTGGAGCCTTTCGCGACGCAGCGGAGCACGCCGTGCTGGCGCGAGAAGACCGCGAGGGTCTGGCTGGTCTCGGACCAGTCCCAGACACGCAGGCAGACCCCCTCATCGCCGATGACGGGCACCGCCCAGCGTAGTGGGGTAGGATGGACCCGTGCACTTCGACCTTGTCGACCGCGTACTGGAGCAGACTCCCGAGCGCATCGTGACGCTGAAGCAGGTCACCGCGGCGGAGGAGTATCTGCAGGACCACTTCCCGACGTTCCCGGTGCTGCCGGGGGTGCTGATGCTCGAGGCGATGGTGCAGGCGGCCCGGCGACTGTGCGACGCGCGGGGCATGCACCGGGCCGTGCTGGGACAAGTGCGGGCGCTCAAGTACGGACGGTTTGTCAAGCCCGGGGCGTCGCTGCGCGTCGAGGTCTCGCTGCTCAAGGCCCTGGACGACGGGTCGCTGGAGTTCCGAGGCGAGGGCCTGCTCGTGGAGGCGGGAATCCCGGCGGCCGACCTCCCCACCGCCGTCAGCGGGCGGTTCATTCTTCGGCCGGTGCGCCTGGCGGAGGCCCCGTTGGCTTCCGCACGCGAGTCGGCGGTATCATGCTAGTTCGAACCGCGTCCGCGGGAAGGCACTCCGCGAGGCGCCGCTCGCGAGCGCACCGCGGGACGCTGGAGAGACCGAGACGATGACACGCGACGAGATTTTCGAAAAGGTCCGCACGATCCTCGTCGACGCCCTGGCGGTCGACGAAGAAGAAGTGACCCCCGAGGCGGTGCTGACAAAGGACCTGGGGGCGGAGTCGATCGACTTCCTGGACATCGTGTTCAAGCTCGAGCAGGCCTTCTCGATGAAGATCCCGCAGGGCGAGCTGTTCCCCGACAACGTGGCGCAGGACCCGCAGTACGTGCAGAACGGGAAGGTGACGCCCCGCGGTATCTCGATGCTCAAGGACCGCATGCCGCACGTGGACTTCAGCGCGTGGGAGCAGGATCCGCAGATCACGAAGGTCGCGGAGCTGTTCACGGTCGAATCGCTGGTGAAGTTCGTGCAGGCGCGCCTCGCGAAGGCCTAGCGTGCCCGCCCGATGCGAGGGAGCCTCCGCGCATGCGCTGGATGTGGATCGACCGGGTCCTTCAACTCCGTCCGCGAGAGCGGATCGTCACCATCAAGAACGTCTCGCTGGCCGAGGAGCACCTGGGCGATCACTTCCCGGCGTGCGCCGATCGGCCGGCGCTGCCGCTGATGCCCGCGAGCCTGATCCTGGAGGGCGTGGCGCAGTCGGCGGGCATGCTCGTGGGGCACGCGGAGGGCTTCCGCGAGAAGGTCGTGCTCGCCAAGATCAGCCGCGCCGAGCTGACCGAGGACGTCTCCCCGGGCTTCACGCTGCGCTACACCTGCGACGTGGTGCAGATGGACCGCGTGGGGGCGGCGACCACCGCCCGTGTCGAGCTCATCGACCCGGCCCACCCCGCCGAGCCGCGCACCATCGGCGCCGTCGACATGATGTTCAGCTACGCCGATCGCAACATGGCGGGCATCGAGTTCCCCGCGCACAACTTCGTCTTCGGCGACGCGTTCCGCACGCTGCTGCGCATGGGCGGCGTGGAATGCCCGGCCTGAACGCCCTCGCCGCCGCCTAGCCCCACAGGTGGGTCCACGCAACGATCTGCACCACGCCGTACCCCACCGGGAACGCCGACAGCGCGATCGCCGCGATCGCGAGCCGCCGCCCGGCCCGCTCGCTCCGGCGTCCTACCACCTCGCACACCGCGATCACGAACACGACCGTCGTGAACTTCAGGACGATCAGCCCCCAGTGCCCGAACGTGTCCACGAAGCGCTGCGCGATCTGATTCACCTCGCGCCCGCCGATTTTCCAGATGATCGCGTACGTCATCATGATGTCGAGCGACGACGCCAGCAGGTACCACACGTACAGGTTCGGGTACAGCACTGGGCGCGTGCCGGGGCCGGACGCGCCCTGCTCCTGCGGGGCGGCGCCGTTCGGCTCATCCAACTCTTCCGGGCCCGGACGCTCGTCCATCCTCACCCCGACCCCTCCCGCGCCGCGGCGGCCTCCGACGCGAGCGCGCCGAACAGCGTCAGCGGCCCGGGCCGGCCCGTCCACGCCTCGAACTGCAACGCCGCCTGCCGCACGAACATGTCCAGGCCCCCCACCGTCCGCAGCCCGCACGCCCCCGCCGCCGCGAGCAGGGGCGTGACGCGCGGAGCATACACGGTGTCCATCACCACGCGCAGCGACGCGCAGCCGCGCATCGCCTCGGCCGTCATCGCCGCGCCCGCCGGGTCGGGCCCGCCCGTCATGCCCAGGGGCGTGCAGTTGACGAACGCGTCCGCGCACGACTTCGCAAGCAGCGCCCACGACGCACCGACCACGCGCCCCGCGGGTTGATCGGCGCTTCCCCGGCCCTCACCCCCGCTTCGCAGCGCGCCGTTCACGTGAGCCGCGACCTCCTCCGCGCGCGACAGATCGCGGTTGTAGAGCACCACCGTCGCGCCCGCCCGCGCCAGCCCCCACGCCGCGGCTCGCCCCACGCCCCCCGCGCCGATCACCCCCACCGTCGCGCCCGCGAGCGTGCCCATCGCTTCGGCCAGACTCGCGGCCAGCGCCGGCACATCGGTGTTCATCACCCGCACGCGTTGGGGCGCGTCGTCCGCGTCGCGTTCCACCACCAGCGTGTTCGCCGCGCCGGTGGCGCGCGTCGCTTCGTCGGCCTCCCACCCCTGCGCTGACGCGAGGCGCGCCAGCGATTCCTTGTGCGGGATCGTCACGCTCGCGCCGCAGAACGACAGGCGCGGATGCTCGATGAACTCCAGCAGCGTCGCCTTGAGCGCCGCGAACGACTCCTCGCCCGCCGCGCCCGCCAGCGGCATCGGCAGGTACACGCCGTCGTGCCCGACGCGCTCGAACCCGGCGTTGTGCAGCGTGGGCGAGAGCGAGTGCCCCACAGGCCACCCGACGACGCCGTACACGCGCGTGCGCGGGCCGATCGATCGGAACCGGTACGCGCCGAGCAGGTCGGCGATGGTGGGCTGGCCGGGGGCCGTCTCGCCGCCGCGCCGCAGCGAGGCGAATGTAAGAAACCCGCCGAACTTCGGCGCCAGCACGCGCGACATCAGCCCGAACTCGCCGATCCCCAGCGCGATCGTCGGCCTGCCGGTCTGCGATGGCACCTCCAGCAACTCCAGGTTGTCGCGGATCGACCGCGCGCGGTACGCGACCTTCACCACCGCCGCGGCCTCGGCCTCCGCGAGCCGCGCGACGCGGCGCGAGAGGTCCGCCGGGCGTCCGCCGAAATCATGCAGCGAGAGCACGAGCCCCGGCGCGTTCGCACGCCGCCTCGCCGGCCAGTCGATCGCGAGGTGCGCCTTCTGCCGCAGGTTCGCCGAGCGCTCGTACGCCGCGAGTTCCAAGTCCACATACCGCGGCGGGTGGTCGGCCGTGCCCAGGTGCTCGTACAGCGCGAGGCGTTCGTCGTCCGGCCCGTCGTACGCCCCGCCCTCCGCCGCCGCGCGGCACGTCACGATCGCCGGCAGGGGCGAATCGGCGCACAGCCGGCGCAGCAGCCCGATCTCGGCTTCGCCGACGCCGCCGGGCAGCATCGCGTCGACGCGGAACTCGACGAGATCGGCCCCCGCGAGGCGCGCGGCCTCGGCGTCGGCCAACGCCGTCGGCACGTCATGCACCGCGATGGGCACGCACACGAGGGTCATGGGGCGAGGATACAGATCGCGCGAAGCAGGTGATTTTCATGGTGCGCCGACACGGCAGTACGGTATCTTGGTCCGTCATGCGACGATACGTTCAAGCGATCTGCGTTCTCGGACTCGGCGTGACCGCCACCGCCGCGGCGCAGTCGTCCGTCGCTCGCAGTTGGACTCGCCAGACGGAGTTGCGGAGCGGCTTGTACATCTAGAATGACACGTGCGGTCGCAGTACTTGTCACGCCGTGTGTTCGCAACCGCCGCGACGGTGCTCGTCGCGTTGTCCGCCGCCATGATTCTCTATGCACTCTTCGACAAGTCGAGCCGACTATTCATGTTGGCAGGATGGGTATTGCTCGTCTTCCCTCTCATGCTGGTAGTACTCGGATTGCGGATCGAGAACCTTCCTAAGAGAACCAACTCGGGCGCACGCCTCTGCCCATTCTGCAATCACTCTACCGAGGGCCTTCCGACCGAATCGCCGTGCCCGGAATGCGGCGAGCACGCGGCGGACGAGCACAAGGAACCATGACACGTACCGCTCTACTCGTGGGCATGGCCGCTCACAGTCTCCAGGTCTACCCACATCGTGTGCACTACGCAGCCGTGTGCCGGCGGGTCACCGCCCGGTTTCCGTTGACCCACGAACTTCCGCGCCTGCCCCCACCCCCGCAGCATACCCGCTGGCCCACGCCCATTGGAAGTTGAAGCCCCCGATGCGCCCGTCGACGTCGAGGATCTCGCCGCAGAGGTGCAGCCCGGGGCGGACGCGTGATTGCATGGTGGCGAGGTCGAGTTCGGCGAGCGGCACGCCCCCGGCGGTGACTTCCGCGTGCGTGAAGCCCCGGTCGCCGGTGACGGGGATCGGGCACTGCGTGCTCCAGCGAACGATTCCCCGGCGATGCTCGCGCGTCAGCGTGTGCACGGGCGTCTGCGGGTCGACGCCGGCCTGCTCGCACAGGGCCTGCGCGAGGCGCAGCGGCATGCCGCGGGGCTCGTGCTCGGGCACCGTCAGCGTGTGGGCGACGCGCTCGGCCAGGTAGCGGGCGATGCCCGGGCCTTTCGCGCGGGCGAGGTCCTGGTCGAGCGCCTCGGGCGTAACGCCGGGGAGCCAGTTGATCACAAGCGAGGCGGCCTGGGAATCCGCGGCGGGCGACGGATGCGCGGCGTGCGCGGGCGCGGCGTGCGCGTGCGCGGGCGCCGGCTGGGCGTGCGTCGGCTGGGCGTCGGTGTAATAGCGGCTCATGTCGAGCACGCTCGGGCCCGAGAGCCCCACGTGCGTCAGCAGCGTGGAGTTCGTGAACGAGCGCAAGCGTTTGCCGGTGGGCGAACGAAGCTCGATGGTCGCGGGGGTGGTGATGCCGCTGAGCGAGCGCGTCCAGTGCCCGTCGGGCGTGGTGAGGGGCACGAGCGCCGGGAAGATGCGGCGAGTGGTGGTGTGCCCGAGCGCGCGGGCGAACTGGTACCCCGCGCCGTCGGACCCGGAGCGAGGCAGGGCCATGCCGCCGGTGGCGAGGATGACGCGGGACGCGTCGAGCCACTCGGGGGGCCCGTCGCCGGCGCGATGGATGCGGAAGTGGCCGGGGCCGCCGAGTGCGCCGCCGCTCATGTTGTTGGTATCGCCGCTCGCCGGTTCGTCGCTCATGTTGCCGGTCGCCGGTTCGACCCAGTCGATGCGGCCGACCCGCCACGGGTGGCGGATTTCGGCGCCGGCGTCGCGGCAGGCGCGCAGCAGCGCGTCGAGCACCGTCCGCGCGGCGTCGGTCACGGGGAACAGTTTGCCCGTGGGCTCGCGCTTGAGTTCGACCCCGAGTTCGCGGAAGAAGTCGACTGTCCGCGAGACCGGGAACGCCGCGAGCACCCGGCGCACGGCGTGCGGCGACGACCCGGCGTACGCGCGTTCGTCGACCTCGTGGTGCGTGACGTTGCAGCGCCCGCCGCCCGCGACGAGGATCTTGGCGCCCAGCGTCCTGGCGCCGTCGAGGAGCACGACGCGCCCCGGCCCGAGCGTGCCGCCCTCGCCCGCGAGCGTTCGGGCGGCCCACAGGCCGGCGAAGAGCCCCGCGGCCCCGGCCCCCACTACCGCGATGTCGCAGCGCGCGCCCTGCATGCCCACGAGGCTAGGGCCGGGCGGCGAACACCCGCGTCGCACGTCGATCGAGCGTTCGCCCTGACGCGCTACCGGGCCATGCTTGAGATCACGACGAACGCGAGGAGGCCGGTGCCGAGCACGCCCATGACGATGCCGAAGATCGCGCGCCCCTTGCCCCGCTTCTCCGGGTGCTTCTTGATGTCGCGCAGCGCCAGGATGCCGGACAGAAGCGCGAACGGCGCGGGAAGGAGCAGCACGCTGAACAGCCCCAGGTACCCCGCGATGATCGCGTACGCCGAGCGCCCGACCGGCACCAGCATGGCGATGCCCGGGTCCACGCGCCGGGCGGCCTCCACGCCCAGCGGGCCGGGCGCCGTGGGCGGGGCGACCACCGTCGGCGCCGAAGCGAACGCGTCGCGCCACGACTCGACCGATGAGGCGGGCACCCAGTTGGCCATGCCCTCGGTCCAGACGAGCGTGTCGTGCGGGAGCTGCCCCGCCCCGATCATCTGTCGCATGACCGGATCGCTGACCGGCCCGACCCGTTGCGAGCCCGCGCTGTAATGCCACTGCTGAGTCATAAGTACCCCCCACCCCGCCGCATGCGGGCTTATGCGCTCATGATGAACGCCACGACAAGCCCGGCGAGCAGCGCGAGCGCGATCGAGTTCAGAATGATCCCCGTGGTGCGCACGCCGCCCTTCTGCTTGCTGAGAAGTCCCAGGATCAGGCCGGTGATGGGCAGCGGGGCGGCGAAGATGTTGACGCAGAAGACAATCGCGATCGCGACGATGCCCAGAACCATCGACGTGATGCCCATGCCGTCGGCGTACTGACGCTGGGGAACGATGAGCGGGCCTGGAATCGTCGGCGGCGCAGGCGGCACACCCAGCGGCGGCGGCGAGTTCACTGGCGGCGGCAACGGCGGTGGCGCGCTCAGCGGCGGCGGCTGCGGCGCGCTCAGCCGCGGCGGAGTTTCCAGCGGCGGCGGGAACGCCGGCTCTTGCGGCAGCGGCGGTGGCGCGGAAGGAACCGGCGGCCCGGCATCCGCCGGGTCGTCGTCCGACGGCAGGAAGAGCTGCGCCAACTCGGGGATCGCCCGTGCCAGCGTGCGAGACGTCTCGCCCGCACGCCACACCTGCGTCCGGGGCCCGATCGCGGCCACCCGCGCCATCTCGGCGAGCACATGCATCGGAACGGGACCGCCCGTGGCACGCCCGTCCACGCTGAAGTAGTACTCGTCCATGCGTCGCCTCCGATGGCTCATGATACTGGCCCGGCGGCGGGATGAAGCGTCGCCGATGCGGCGCGAGGGCGCCCGGCGCGTCGGACGCGTCAGAGTTCCGCCAAGCGCCGGCGCGTCTCCGCGTCGAGCAGGTCCTTCATGAGTTCGGCGAGGTCGCCCGCGACAACATCGCGCAGCGCGTACTCGCCGGGCAGGCGCTCGTCGGCGACGATGCCCTCCTTCCAGCGATACGTGCGGATCTTCTCGCTGCGCCCGGCGCCGCCGATCTGGCTGTTGCGGGCCGCCGCCCGCTCGGCGTTCTTCTTCTGCAGGGCCATCTCGTGCAAGCGCGCCAGGAGCAGCCGGCGGGCGCGGTCGCGGTTCTGCTGCTGGCTCTTGGCCTCCATCATCTTGATGACGATGCCGGTGGGCTTGTGGAAGATCTGCCAGGCGGTCTCGACCTTGTTCACGTTCTGCCCGCCCGGGCCCTGCGCGCGGGTCGCCTGCTCCTCGACGTCGTTCGCCCAGTCGATCGCCACGTCGACCTCCTCGGGCTCGGGCAGCACGGCGACCGTCGCGGTGCTCGTGTGGATTCGTCCGGCGGCCTCGGTCGCGGGCACGCGCTTCACGCTGTGCACCCCCGCCTCGAACGCCAGTTCGCTCCACACGCCCTCGCCCTTCACGCCGGCCAGGGCGGACCGGATGCCCCCGGTCGCCGGCTCGACGGAGGTCTCGAGCAGTTCGAACGACCAGCCCCGGCGCACCGCGTACTTCTGGTACATCTCCAGCAGGTCGCGCGCCCACAGGGCGGCCTCGTCGCCCCCGGTGCCCGCCCGCACCTCGAGCATCACCGAGCCGACCCGCTGGTCGTCGGCCGTCACGAGGCGCGCCAGCAGCGCGTCGACCGTCGCGCGCTGGGCGTCTTCGACGCGGGGGAGTTCCTCGCGGGCCATCGCCGCCAGTTCGGCGTCGCCCCCGGGCGCCAGCATCTCGCGGAGCCCGGCGGCCTCCCGCCCGAGTTCTTCCAGCCGGCGGAAGGCGCCGACGACCGGCTCCAGGGCCGCTCGGCGGATCGACAACTCCCGCACCCGCCGGTGATCCTGCAGAACGTCGGGGTCCTCCAGGCGCTTGGCGACCTCGCGCTCCTCGGCGTCCATCGCGCGGAGTTTTTCGACCGCCCCCGCCGGGATGCCCGCCATGCCGCCCGCTGTGTCTCGCTGCACGTCTGCCATCGGCCCACTGTAGAGTCCCGCGCCGGGGTCCGGCCCCGGCTGTCACGCGTTCGCGCGGGGTGCGAATAATCGGCGTCCCCCGGGAGCCAGCATGACCACTGCCATCGAGCTGCGAGGCGTCCGCAAAGCCTTCGGCCCCAAAGTCGCCGTCGAGCACTTCGACCTCTCCATCGAGCGCGGAACGCTCACGGGCTTCATCGGCCCCAACGGCGCGGGCAAGACGACCACCATCCGCATCATCATGTCCATCCTCTTCGCCGACGCCGGCACGGTCAGCGTCCTGGGGAAGGCCTCCGCCATCGAGAGCAAGGACCGGATCGGCTACCTCCCGGAAGAGCGCGGCCTGTACAAGAAAATGAAGGTCGGCCCCTTCCTCACCTTCATGGCCCGCCTCAAGGGCGTCCCGGAGCACGGGCTCGCCTCCAAGGTGCGCGACTGGCTCGCGCGCGTCGGCCTCGCCGACTGCGAGCGCAAGAAGTGCGAAGAGCTCTCCAAGGGCATGCAGCAGAAGGTGCAGTTCATCTCGGCGGTCATCCACGAGCCCGAACTCGTCATCCTCGACGAGCCCTTCTCGGGCCTCGACCCCGTCAACTCCCGCCTGCTCCGCACGCTCATCGACGAGCAGCGCAAGCGCGGCACGACGATTATCTTCTCCACGCACCAGATGGCCCAGGCCGAGGCGCTGTGCGATCGCGTCGTGATGATCCACCGGGGGCGCAAGGTGCTCGACGACACGCCCGAGTTGATCCGCTCGCGGTTTGATCCGCGGGCCCTCGTGCTCGAGCCCGCCCGGGGGAACGTGACGCTCGCGCTGCAGGAGATCCCCGAGATCGCCGGCACGCACGCCGACAACGGGCTCATCCGCGTGGACCTGCGCGAGGGGGTCGACGCGGTCTCGATGATCCCGCGGGTCGCGGCGGCGGCCCCGTGCAAGCGCATCGAGGTGCTCCGCCCGACGCTCGAGGACATTTTCGTGCAGATCGTGGAAGGCACCGACGCCGACGCCGACGCCGCGACACTCCGCGAGTCGCTGCGTGCGGGCGTCGTGTCGGATTCGGGGGGCGACTAGATGCGCAAGATCCTGGCCGTCGCGTGGCGTGAGTTCTCCGCGACGGTGTTCACGAAGTCGTTCCTCATCGGCATCCTGATCGTGCCGATCATCATGACGGGCGCGATGGTGCTCGTCCCGCTGCTGATCAGCGACGCGCCGCCCCGCGTGAAGGGCAGCGTCGCCGTGATCGACCTCTCGGGCCGCCCCGCCGACGACCCGCGCGGGCTCGCCGCGAAGGCGATCACCGAGAAACTCTCGCCCGAGGCGCTCCGCGAGCAACTGAGGGAAGACACCGACGCCGCCAAGGCCCAGGCCGCCAACGCCGTTCGAGCCCTCGCGCCAACGCAGGCCCCGATGGTCGAGGGAGCGCTCGGGTCCGTCAAGCCCGACGAGTCGACCGTGCCGGAGATCACGGTCGAGGTACTTCCCACGGACGCCGACGAGCAGCAGGCCAAGGAGGCCCTGCTGACCGGCGACGCCTTCGACGGCTCGCGCCTCGCGCTGGTCATCGTGCAGCCCGACGCCGTCATCAAGCCCGACGGCCAGGCCGACTTCGGCGCCTTCCAGCTCTACGTGAAGGCCAAGCTCGACGTCCGCGCCCAGCGGCTGCTGCGCACGCAGATCCGCGAGGCGCTGCTCGAGGCTCGCATCGTCGCCAACGGCGAGAACTCCGAGCGCCTGCGCACCCTGATGCGAGTCAACGCGCCGGACACCGTCGAGTTCACCCGCGAGGGCGAACGCAAGGCGAGCGTCATCAAGCAGATGCTCGTGCCCCTCGCCTTCATGCTGCTCCTGTGGATCAGCGTCTTTACAGGCGGGCAGTTCCTGCTGTACTCGACGATCGAGGAGAAGTCCAACCGCGTAATGGAGGTCTTGCTGAGCGCCGTGTCGCCCACGCAGCTCATGGCCGGCAAGATCATCGGGCAGATGGGCGCCGGCCTGCTCGTGCTGGGGCTCTACTCGGGGCTGGGCGTGGTGGCGCTCATCCAGTTCGCGATGAGCGACATCATCGAGCCCTTGCACCTGGTGTACCTGGTCGCGTTCTTCTTCATCGCGTTCTTCATCATCGCGTCGATGATGGCCGCCGTCGGGGCCGCCGTCACCGACATCCACGAGGCCCAGTCGCTCATGACGCCCGTGATGCTGGTGATCATGACCCCGATGATCTTGATGATGCCGATCATCTTCAACCCCAAGGGCACGCTCGCGACGGTGATGTCCTTCACCCCGCCCGTGAACCCGTTCGTCATGGTGCTGCGCATCGCGAGCGCCGAGCCGCCCCCGACGTGGCAGGTGCTCGTCTCGATGCTCATCGGGCTCATCACCGTGTACGTGGTGGTGCGCATCGCCGCGAAGATCTTCCGCGTGGGCGTCCTGATGTACGGCAAGCCCCCGAACCTCGCGACGCTCATCCGATGGATCCGCCTGGCGTGACCCCGCGCCCCGGTTCTCCCACGCTCACTCCCGACCGCTTCGATCTCTACGAGCGCTGCGTGCAGGCCCCCGACGCCATGGCGCGCATGCTCGCCGCCATCCACGGGCGGGCGCCCCGGGCCCTGCGCGATGACTTCTGCGGCGGGGGCGGCCTGTGCAAGGCCTGGCTCCGCATGGCGGCGCCCACCAGCCAGCCCGGCGCGCGCCGCGCCGCCGCACGCCATCGCGCAGTCGGCGTCGACCTCGACCCCGAGCCGCTCGCGCGCCTCGAGGGCATCCCCGATCTCACCATCCGCTGCGCGGATGTCCACCGCGCGCGAGACCGCGCCGACGTCATCGCGGCGCTCAACTTTCCCCTCGGCTACTTCCACACGCGTCCCGCGCTCGTCGCGTATCTCCGCCTCGCCCGACGCCGCCTCTTGCCGCGGGGCGTGTTCGTCGCCGACATCTACGGCGGGCGTTCCGCGTTCGACCGTCTCACCACCCGCGCCCGCTTCCCGCTCTCCCGCGGCGCCCACGTCGTGTACACGTGGGAGCAGCGCGACGCCGACATCGCGAGCGCCCGCGTGCGCAACGCGCTGCACTTCCGCGTCGAGACGCCCGGCCGGCGCGCCCGCGTGCTGCGCGACGCCTTCGTCTACGACTGGCGCCTCTGGTCGATCCCCGAACTCACCGACGCCTACACCGACGCCGGGTTTACGCGCGTCGAGGTCTACGACCAGCGCGCCGGCGCGCTCGACGAGCAGGGCACCCTGCACGTGCGGCCCATCGAATCCGGCGACGACCTCGACGACGACTGGGTCGTCTACGTCGCGGGACGGCGTTAGTCGCCCCGTCCGCCCGCGTCGCCCCGCTCGTACTCGTGCAGGCGCGCCGTCATCTCGGCGCGGTAGTGCTCGTCGGACTTCGGCAGCAACTCCAGCGCGCGACGCTGCGTCGTGGCCGCCTCCGCGTTCGCGCCCGTGCGCGCCTGCGCCAGCGCCAGCGTGTCGAGGTACGACCACAGCAGCGGATCACCCCCGGCTTTCGCCCGCTCGCACGCCCGCCAGGACGCCTGCAGCGCCAGGCCCGGGTCGCGCTCCGACGGGGGCTGGGCGTGCAGCAGGAACCACGCGGCGTCGTTGAGCATCGTCGGGCTCGCCGTTTCGTCCGCCGCCACCGCGCGCAGCGTCTGCACCAGCGCGGGCACCATCGCCCGCACGGCGTCGGGCCAGTCGGCCGACTCGTACATCGAGAGCAGCGACGACGCGACGCTCATCGTGTCGGCGTGCCCGGGGCCGAGCGCGTCGTGCAACACCCGCCACGCGCGCTCGAGCTCCTCGCGCGCCTCGTCGACACGCTCCTGCTTCTCGAGCACCAGCCCGAGGTTCGCGCGCGTCCGGGCCGTCGACGGGTGATCTTCGCCCAGCGCCCCGACCTCGATCGCCAGCACCGCGCGGTACGTCGCCTCGGCCTCGCGCAGCCGCCCCGTCTTCATGTAAAGCCCGGCCAGTTCGCTCCGCGCCAGGGTCGCGCCGGGGTGGTCCTCGGGCACGGCCTGGCGCCACGATTCGATCAGGCCCACGAGCAGGCGCTCGGCCTCCTGGACGTCCCCACGGTCCGTGAGCAGCGACGCGAGGTTCATCGTCGCGCCCAGCGTGTGCGGGTGGCGCGGGCCCATCGCCGCCGCCAGCCCGACGACCGCCTCACGCTGCATCTCGATCGCTTCGTTCGCGCGCCCGAGGCGCGCGTACGCCGCCGCCAGGTTGTTCTTGATGCCGACCGGCACGAACGCGTTGGGGTCGCCCCGCCACGCCTCGAGCGCCTCGCGCGACATGGTCGCCGACTCCTCGTACCGGCCCTGGTTGATGCGCAGGCCCGCGATGTCGGCCATCGCCCGCACCGTGTCCGGGTGCGACGCGCCCAGTTCGGCGCGACGGATCTCGTACGCGCGCTCGATGTGCTCCGCCGCACGATCGAACTCGCCCAGGCTCTGGTACGCCTGCCCGATGGTCCGCCGGATCGACGCCTCCGCGCGCGGCACGTCGCGCATGCGCGACGCGATCGTGCCGGACGCGCGGTCCAGCACCACCCGCATCGGCACTTCGCGTCCGCGCCCTTCGGGCGTCGCCGCCGACAGCATGTCGGACAGGAACGCCGTCGTCAACTCCGCCTCGCGCCTGGCGCGACCCGCCTCGACGCTCGCGTACATCGCGACGCCCATCCCGCCCACCAGCGCCGCCGCCACCGCGCCGCCGGCGAACACACCCGCCCGGTTCCGGCGCGCGAACTTCGACATCTTGTAGAACACGCTCTCGGGCCCCGCGATCAGCGGCCTGCCCGCCAGGTAGTTGCGGATGTCGTCCGCGAGGTCGAGCGGCGAGCGGTACCGCTCCTTCCGCGACTTGCGCATCGCCCGCAGCGGGATCCACTCCAGTTCCGAGCGCAGCGACCGCGCGAGTTCCTCCACGCGCACGCCCCGCACCGACGCCGCCCGCTCGGCCGTCGCGCCCTGCCCCAGGCGCGTGCTGGGCCTTGGCGGCTCCACCTCGCGGATGATCCGGCGGATCTCGTACTCGCCCTTCGCGCGCAGCTCGCGCGGGTCGAACGGAAGCACGCCCGCCAGCAGTTCGTACAGCACCACCCCCAGCGCGTACACGTCCGTGCCCGTGTCGATGTCCTGCGACCCGTCCGCCTGCTCGGGCGACATGTACTCGGGCGTGCCGATGAACGCGCCCGCTTCCGTTACCTGCGCCTCGTGCCGCCCGGCGCGCTGCACCGCCTTGGCGATCCCGAAGTCGATCACTTTCACGACCCGCTCGCCCGCCTCTGGACGCGATACCAGGATGTTCGAGGGCTTCAGGTCGCGGTGGATCACGCCCTTGGCGTGCGCGTGCGCCACCGCCTCGCACACGTCCAGGAACAGCGCCAGCCGATCGCGCAGGCCCAGCTTCTCGCGATCGCAATACTCCGTGATCGCCACCCCCGGCACGTACTCCATCACGAAGTAGGGCCTGCCCGCCGGCGTCGCTCCCGCGTCAAAGACCTTCGCGATGTTCGGGTGGTCCATGATCGCCAGCGCCTGCCGCTCGGCCTCGAACCGCGCCAGCACGCCCAGCGAATCCAGCCCCGCCTTCAGGAACTTCATCGCCACCCGCCGACGCACCGGCGACGACTGCTCCGCCAGGTAAATCGCGCCGAACCCGCCCTCGCCCAGGGGCGACACCAGCGTGTACACCCCCACCACGTCGCCGGGGTTCAGCCCGCCCCACTCTCCGGATCCCACCTCTCCCGAAGGCGGCTTGGTTGGTTGCGTTTCCATTTGATCCGAGGGTATCCCGGGGGTTCTTCGTCGCGCCGTACCGCCCGGCGCGCACGCATTCTCCCGCTCCGCACAGCGGCACCCCCGTGGTCTTTGCGGAATCCTGAAGCGCCACATATGCTCGCCGCCCGGAGCGTGCGGCACCGGACATCGTGAGGTCCGCTCTACGCGCTCCGCACCGAAAGGTCACGATGCCAACGTTCAAGGAAGACTGGAAGAAGGCGAAGACCGCGTTCGAACAAGCCACCGCGAAGAAGAAGCCGTCGGCGACCTTCCTCGGACACTTCAACAAGGGCTCCGGCATCGGGTCGGCGCTCGAGAGCGCCGACAAGGCCAAGACGGCGGGCGACCTTCAGAAGGCAATGACCTCGTTTCAGAAGGCGTACCTCGAGTACCTCGGGATCCTCGACAAGGCGATCGCCGACCCCAAGACCACGCCCATCGCCGACAAGCCCGCGTATGCCGAGGCCGTCAAGAAACTCAAGGCGGCGCTGGAGTCGATCCATACGTCCGCGGGCGACGCGATGCAGACGCTGGTGGATGCGCACGCGAAGCTGAAGGACAAGGTGGACCCGCAGGCGCTCAAGAAGTTCGCCGAGGGCGAGAAGGCCGTGAAGGAGCACACCGCGAAGCGCCTCGCCCTGGCGAAGTCACTCGAGTCGGTGCTCGCGGGCTACAAGTCGAAGGGTGTCGAAACCGCCGCGGCCAACGCGATCAAGCAGGCGCAGGCGGCCAAGGCGGCCAAGAACTCCGGCAACACGATGGGCGCGGACATAGCGGCCGGCGCGTCCGCAAAGTTCGCCGAGCAGGCGAGCAAACTGCTCGAGGAGATCAACCTGGCCTGGAAGGCCAAGAGCACCACCGGCGAGATGATCGAACTCCGCCTCGACCCGGCGTTCTCCGACGTGCCGCCCGAGAAGAAGGCGGCCTATCAGAAGGACGCCGGAGCCGCGTGGCAGGCGACGGAGAAGGTGCAGCGCGACGTGAACACGTACATCGCGGCGCTGCGCTCGGAAGTGCTGAAGGCCAACACCGCCGCCGAAGGCGCCGAGGCGTTCCGCATGGGCAAGGTGACCCCGGACACGCTCATCAAGCGGATCGCGGAGATGAAGACGCGCCTGGAGTCCATCGAGGGCGGGACGCTCGGCAAGTACGGCGGCAAGGTGGCGGGCGTGCGCGAGCAGCAGAAGACCTGGGCCGCCAAAGCGGCCAAGGACGAGAAGCTCAAGGAGGGCCTCACCAAGCAGTGGGGTCAACTGAAGTCAGAACATCAGTTCGCCATCGCGCAGACCGCCCAGCAGATCACCGAGATGAAGGAAATAGAGTCGCGCCTGAAGGGAATTCCCACCGACGACAAGGCCGTCGGGAAGGCACACGCGGACGCTCTCGCGGTGCTGATCCGCGTTCGCAACACGGCGCAGGACTATTCGACGCAGGGGACGCTCCTTGTGAAGGAACTGGAGACGTACCTCGCCTGACATCGGCGAGCCTCCGAGGCCCGGCTTCCAGGCCGGGGCGTCGGGAGTGCCCGAACCCGGATCGCGAACCCAAAAAGGCCGCGGGCCCCTGGTCTCCCAAGGGCCCGCGATCGCGATCTGCGCGGCGGTAAGCCGAGTTCTGTTCCTCCGGCGGTTCCCGCCCCCACCATTTGACGGGGGCTCGGGGCGGGCCTGCCGAAGGCGACGGCCATTTCTCTGGGACGCCCGTCGCCGAGCGCCTCGAGCAGTCTACCCGCCTCCCTTGCCCGGACAGGGCGGAGGCTGCTTGACCTTGCACGCGCTGGGGTTTGCCGTGCCCCCGGCGTCACCGTCGGGGCGGTGGGCTCTTACCCCACCGTTTCACCCTTGCCTGTGCTCTTTCGAGCCATCGGCGGTCTGTTCTCTGTGGCACTGTCCCTCGCCCGTGATCGTTCGGGCGGGTGGGCGTTACCCACCAGCGTGTCCTGCCGTGCTCGGACTTTCCTCAGACGGGGACCATCCCCGCCCGCGGCCGTCTTGCCGCGCTCAACTCAATACTAGTTCGGCTGGTACCATCGGGTTCATGGGGGACCGCCCACGCATCGCCGTCTGGGCCCTGGCAGAGCAAGCCGACTTCGTCCGCGCCGTCGCCGCCCACGCCGGGGCCGATGTCGCCGCCGCGGGCTCGCCTTCCAGAGGCCAGTCCGGGCAGCTCGCCAAGGCCCTCGATGCGGCTCCGTTCGACGATCTGCGCGCGTTCGCCACCGACGCCGACGTGTCGCTCGTGTGGATCGCGTCGCCCGGCGACTTTGGCGCGGGCGAGGACGACGCCGACGCCCGCTGGGTGCTGTCCTTGCACCAGCGCGGCGTGCGGGTGGCCTCCACTGAGGCCGTGCCAGCCTCGGCGCTCATCATGAAGCGATCCGGGTGGACCGCCGAAGGCCCCGACGGCGCCGGGCAGCACCTGCGGTTTCTCGGCCTCTCCCGCGCCGGCACCGCCTGGCGCGATGTGCTCGAAACCCTCGCCGCCTTCGGCACACCCCGCGCGCTCAGCGTCGAGGCGTGGGCCGCCCCGCAGCAGATGTCGCTCGGCGGGCGCCTCTTCGGCGCGATGGACCTGGTCTTCGCGGTGCTGGGCGAGCCCGAGACCGTGGACGCGGCGTACGTCGGCCCGCGCACCGCCGCAGGGCTCTACGCCATGCCCGGCGAGACCCTGCACGGGCTGGACGGCGACATCCTGGGCACCCTCCGCTTCGCCGACGGGCGGGCCGCGGTGCTCACGGCCTCAAACTCCGCCGGACGGTGGAACACCGTGATCACGATGATCTCGGGCGAGGGACGCCTGCGCGTCTTCGACGACGGGTGGGAGTGGATCGCGCCCGACGGCAGCAAGCGCGACGAGTTCCGGCGCGCGTCGCGGGGCGACGCGGAACGAGCCGACCACGCCGTCGGCGCGGTGGGCGGCGCGCTCGCCCGCCTGCTCGACCCGCGCGCCCCCGACGAGGGGCCCGTGGCGCTGGAGCCCATCCTCGCGATGAGCCAGGCCGCCCTGCTCTCCGCCCGCACCGGCCAGCCCGAGAGCCCCGCCACCATCCGGCGGCTTGTGAGCGGGACGTAGGTGCGCGACGGCGCGGGGACTATCGACCGCGCGTCACCAACGCAGAGGCTGGAGGCGCGGCACCGCGACCCGCCCGGAACTTCTCGCTTACTTCGCGCCGTCCTTGGAAGCGAACAGGCGGATGAAGTCGACGCAGCGGGCGGCGTACCCGGCCTCGTTGTCGTACCAGCTCACGACCTTGAAGAACCGCTTGTTGAGCTCGATGCCCGCGGTCGCGTCGACGATGCTGCTGCGCCGGTCGCCGATGAAGTCGCTGCTCACGACTTCTTCCTCGGTGTAGCCGAGGATACCCTTCATCGCTCCCTCGGAGGCCTGCTTGAAGGCGGCGTTGATGTCGGCGAGCGAGGTGTCGCGGGCCGTGCGGAACGTCAGGTCCACGCACGACACGTCCGCCGTCGGCACGCGGAACGACATGCCCGTGAGCTTGCCCTTGAGGGCGGGGATGCAGAGCGTGACGGCCTTGGCGGCGCCGGTGCTCGCGGGGATGATGTTCTGGTAGGCGTTGCGCCCGCCGCGCCAGTCCTTCTTCGACGGGCCGTCCTGCGTGGGCTGCGTCGCGGTGACGGCGTGCACCGTGGTCATGAGGCCTTCGTCGATGCCGAACGAGTCGTTGAGCACCTTGGAGATGGGCGCGAGGCAGTTGGTGGTGCAGCTCGCGTTGCTCACGATCGCGTGCTTCGCGGGGTCGTAAGTCTCCTGATTCACGCCCAGGCAGATCGTGGGGACCTGCTCGTTGGACTTCGTCGGGGCCGAGATCAGCACGCGCTTGGCACCCGCGTTCAGGTGCAGCGAGGCCTTCTCGAACTCCGTGAACAACCCGGTGGACTCCAGCACGTACTGCACGCCCAGGTCCTTCCACGGGAGCTTGGCGGGGTCCTTCTCGGCGACGGTCCTGGTCGTGCGCCCGTTGACCGTGAACGAGTTCTCGGTGGCCTCGATCGACGCGGGCTGCCCGCCGGGCGCGAAGCGCCGGTGCATGGTGTCGTACCGCAGCAGGTACGCGAGATTGTCGGCCGGCACGAGATCGTTCACCGCGACCACCTCGAGCGCGGGGTCTTCCGCGGCGATGCGGTAGAACAGGCGGCCGATGCGTCCGAAGCCGTTGATGCCGATGCGGATGGTCATGCGAGCCCTCGTCAGAAGGGGTGCGTGGGCCGGGAACGCGCCGCGCGCCCGGGTCTGGTCGATAGCGTAGTCGGGCGTGCGCCGCCGAGGGAGGCGGGCGTCAGGGGAGCCACCCGTTCGACACCGCCAGCACGCCCAGCACGCCGCTCACCACCGTCAGGGCGATGCCCACGCTCGACAAGATGATCCCGCACGACCGGACACCCCCGGGCGTGTTGCTCAGCAGCCCCAGCGCCAGGCCCGTGACGTTCATCGGCAGCCCGACCAGCGGCACGCACGCCGCGAGGATGCCCACCGCGCCCAGCGCCAGCGAGAAGATCGCCTTGGTGTCCGGGGGTGCGGCGCGGCGCGGCATACCGGCGGGCGCCGGGAGAACGCCGCCACCCTCGGCCCGCGGCGTCGGCGCCGACGGGCCCTCGAGCGTGCCGACGCTCTCGACAGCGTGCCCGCCCAGCAGCGCGAGATGCTCGGCCGCCTGGGGAGAGCGGGTGTCGTACTCCACGACGTAGGTCTGCCCGCTCGATCGGTCGCGGCATGTCACGCGGTAGCGCATGGCGTGGGCGGAGCATAGACCACGCGGGGCGTAGACTGCGGCCCATGTGGGGCTGGACCACGCACGTCGCGCTCGCCTTTTTCATCGTGGAAGCCCTGGCACGTGCCGCCGTGGGCATCCGCGTGATTATGCGCCGTGCGCCGGTGGCGGTATCGCTCACGTGGTTGGTGGTGCTGTTCTTCCTGCCCGTGGTGTCGCTGGTGCTCTACGTGCTGGTGGGCGAGCCCCGTCTGGGCAGCCGCCGGTCGCGCAAGTACGAGCAGCTCACGCGACGGGTGGAGGAAGAGGCCGTGCTGCACTGGCAGCGCGCCGGGCTCGTGCAGGAGCCCGAGCAGGAGCCCGAGCGATCGCTGGCGCGGCTCACGACCTCTGTAACGGGCACGCCCCCGCTGGGCCGGAACGATCTGGAACTGCTCGGCACCGGGGCGAGCGTGCTGCGCCGCATCGTGCAGGACATCGACCGCGCCACCTCGCACGTGCACGTTCTGCAGTACATCTGGCAGCCCGCGGGCACGGCCGTGGACGTGGGCGAGGCGCTCATCCGGGCGGCGGACCGCGGCGTGGAATGCCGCGTCCTCGTCGATGATGTCGGCGGGAACGACTTCCTCCGCAGCGAGCTGCGCGAGCGGATGGAGCGCGCGGGGGTGCGGGTCGTCGCGGCCCTGCCGGCGAGCGCCGTGCGGATGCTGCTCGCCCGCGTCGACCTGCGCAACCACCGCAAGGTGTGCGTGATCGACGGGGCCATCGGGTACTGCGGCAGCCAGAACATGACCGACGAGACGTTCAAGTACCGCAAGAGCCGGCGCGTCGGCCCGTGGATCGACGCGACCGTGCGCCTCCGCGGCCCCGCCGTCCAGGCCCTCCAGACCATCTTCCTACGCGACTGGATGATGGACTGCGAGGAAGCCCCCGCCCACGTCGAGGAGTACTTCGCCGTCCCCGCACCCGTCGAGACGGGCGGGTCGATCGTCCACGTCGTGCCGTCCGGGCCGGGCCCGCACGCCGACGCCATCCACCAGGCGCTGCTGGGCATGCTCTACGGCGCGCGCGAAGAGATCATCATCACCACGCCCTACTTCGTGCCCGACGAGGCCGTCAAGAGCGCGCTCATTAACGCGGCCCTGCGGGGCGTGGATGTCACGCTCGTGCTCCCCGACGTGCTCGACGCGACGCTGGTGGCCGCCGCGGCGCGATCGCACTACGAGAGCCTGCTCAGCGCCGGCGTGCGCATCCTGCACCACCTCGAGGGCCTCCTCCACGCCAAGACCGCGACCATCGACCGGCGGTTCTCCATGGTCGGGTCCGCCAACTTCGACATGCGGAGCTTCTGGCTCAACTACGAGGCCACGCTCTTCGTCTACGACCCCGACTTCACGTCCCGCCTGCGATTCATGCAGCGCCACTACGTCAACGAGTCGCACCCCGTCGACCTGCTCGCCTGGCGGCGGCGGGCCTTCCTCCGCCGGTTCTGCGACAACTGCGCCCAGCTCCTCAACCCGCTGCTCTAGGGCCCCCCGCCCGGCTACTGTTCGGGCCGAGCACTGAGGGAACTACCAATGGCGTGCATTCTCGTCGTTTCGGGTCCCAGCGAAGGGCTGTACTCCCCCCTGGGCAAGCGCGTCACCGTCGTCGGGCGCGACGAGGGCTGCACCGTGCAGGTGCTCGACGAACGCGTCTCGCGCAAGCACATCCAGATCCGCTTCGAGGACGCCAAGAACACCTATGTCGTCCTCGACATGAAGAGCGCCAACGGGCTGTTCATCAACGGCCGACGCATCGAGGGCGAGTGCGAACTCCGCGACAACGACGAGATCCAGATCGGCAACACCAAGATCCTCTTCATGAACGCCGAGTTCCCCGACAAGGCCAGCGCCATGAACGCCTACAAGCAGCGCGGCCAGCGCATGCGCCCCACCATCGAGCAGCGCTGACACGCCCGACCAGCGGCCCGCCGGTCGATCACCGCTTCCCGCGCCGCCCCGGCGCGGCGGAGATTCCGTCGCGCGCCCGCACGAGTTCGCGGCACCGGGCCGGGTCGAGCGCGTTCGACCACACGCCGCCCCGCTTGATCGACGAGCCCACGATCGCCCCCGAGGCGTGACGGAAGAGCCCGGGCAGGTTCCGGGGCGTCACGCCGCTGCCGAGCAGCACCGGCAGCCGCACCGCCCCCGCGCAGGCCTCGACGTCCGCCGCCTCCGGCGCTCGCCCCGTGAAGCCGCCCGTCACGATCAGCCCGTCGGCGCCGAAGAACGCCGCGGCGTGGGCGGCGTCGGCGAGCGTCAGGTCGGCGGTCAGCGCGTGCGACGCGTGCTTCTTCTTGATGTCCGCGAAGATCCGCACGCGCTCCGCACCGATCTCCCGCCGGTAGCGGAGCAGACTCGGCGCGACCGCCTGCCCCAGCAGCCCCTCGTCCGCGACGTGCGCGTACACGAAGTTCTCCACGCGGATGAACGAGGCGTTGCACGCGAGCGCAACCGACAGGGCCTCCTTCTCTCCAAGCGACAGGATCTGCACACCCAGCGGCAGTTTCGGGGTCGCCTCCCGAACCGCCAGGCCGATCCGCGTCATCAGCGCCACCGTGTGCGGGGCGTGCGGGGCGCTCGCGTACGGGCGGTCGTGCATGTTCTCGATCAGCAGCGCGTCGAACCCCGCAGCCGCCAGCGTGCGCGCCTCGCCCACGGCTGTCTGCGTGATGGCGTCCGGCGTGTGGCGCGCGAACGGCGAGCCGGGCAGGGCCCGCACATGGATCATCCCGATCAGCGCACGGGGCGGCAGAAACTCAGGCATGCGCCGAGCGTAGCGAGCCCGTACCGACGCCGGCGCATCCGGGCACGCCCGCCCCGGGCGTCATCGTGCCTCGAGCAGCGACGCCCGGATGATCTCGGTCGCCCGGGCGAGCTCGTCGTCCGTGACCGTCAGCGGCGGCGTGAGCGTGAGCACCCGCCCGTCCGACACCTTGAAGTTCAGGCCCCGCTCGAGGCAGGCGTACAGCACCCGGTCGCAGAGTTCGACCGTCGAGCCGCCCGCGGGGACGCGGAGCTCGACCCCGACAAGCAGGCCCACGCCCCGCACCTCGCGGAGCAGGCCGGTGGGCGCGAGCCGCTCGCGCAGGCTCGCCCGCCAGGCCTCGCCGGCCCGCGCGCTGCGGGACACGAGGTCCTCGTCGCGCAGCACGTCGAGCGTGGCCAGCGCCGCCGCGCAGCCCAGCGGGCTCTTCTCGTGCGTGTAGTGCCCCAGCGCGCCGTGCGGGGCGGCGTCGAGCGCGCCCCGCGCCAGCACCGCGGCCTGCGGCACGATGCCCCCGCCCAGGCCCTTGCCCATCACCAGGATGTCCGGCGTCACGCCGAAATGCTCGAACGCGAACATCCGCCCGGTGCGCCCCAGGCACGTCGGGATCTCATCGAACACCAGCAAAGCCCCGTGCCGGTCGCACGCCGCCCGGATGCGCTGCCAGTAGGCCGCGGGCGGCACCTCGACGGTCGTGCAGCGGACGGGCTCGGCGAACACCGCCGCGACATCGCCCTCGCGGGCAAGCACGTCCTCGACCTGTGCGGCGCACGCGAGCGAGCACACGCCGGCGCAGCCGAGTGCACAGGCCGACGGGGCGAACGGCGCGACGTGCTCGCACCCCGGGAGCAACGGGCCGGCATCGCGTCGGAAGACGCCTTCGCCACCGATGGAGATAGTGTCGAGCCCCGCGCCGTGGAAGGCGCCCCACATCGAGACGAACTTGAAGCGTCCGGTCGCCACGCGCGCCAACTTCATGGCGATGCCCATCGCCGCCCCCCCACCGGGGGCCAGGAGCACCTTGGGGAGCGCCCCGCCGGTCAGCGCGGCGAGCGCCTCGGCGAGGCGCACGGCAGGCTCGTTGGTGTAGCGGCGCGGACAGAACGGCAGGTCGTGCAGTTGCCGGGTGATCGCCTCGACCACCCGCGGATGCCCGTGCCCGACCTGGTGCGCGCTGTTGCCGTGGAAGTCGAGGTACTCGCGGCCTTGGACATCGACCAGCGTCGAGCCGCGGACGCCGGCGAGCGCGGTGATGCAGGGCGTCGAGAGCGACTGGCGGAGGAAATGGCGCTCGTCGCGGTCGAGGAGGCTGCGAGCGTCGTCACTCAAGACGCGTTGCTGAAAGGACAAGCGCGCGGGAGTGGCGTTGACATCCCCCTCGGAAACATCGGGGCGTCGCTGCATGTTACTATTCGACAGCAACTTGGAAACCTGAGCCGAGCGACCTGTGCGGGGTCTTGGGCGGGTCTACAGGCCGGTGTACCACGGCAGGGAGTCGTCGATGTTGACCTTGCCGATGGCCTTGACGTGCCCGTCGCCCCACGCGGAGTTGCAGCCGGCGTTATGGCGGAAGTACTCCTTCTGCCAGTTGCGGAAGCGAGGATCGCCGTTGTCAACGTCGGGGTTGTACTGCGTCAGGTCGTTCAGCGTGTCGCCGTTGGCGTCGAGCATGTGCTCGAAGGCGTCCTGGAAGATGATGATCGCGGAGGGCTGGAGGACGCTGCTGACACGCTGAGGAACCGAGATGACGCGGTTGTACTGCGCGACGAACTGCCTGCGGAACCACGTAGCGGCCGGGCGGTTGGTGGCGGAGTCGATCCGGTCATCCACGCCGTTGAAGCCGTACGTCTGGTAGTAGTGATCGGGGCTGAAGTTGGTGCCCGCGGGGTAGGGATCGATGGTCTTGGCCTCGGGGCAGCGCCAGAACTTCCAGCCCGGGAAAGGCGGGTTTTCCTGCGACGGCCAGGGCATGCGGGCCGTGTACCACTCGGGGTCGACGCTGATGTCGAAGTACGGATCGTAGATGTTGCCCCAGTACGCCACGTCCGGCGGCCCGCCGTCCGAGGTGTAGTCGATGACGTAGGGGCGAACGAGGCGCAGGTTGGTGGGCTGGTAGGGTCCGTTCTGGTTGATCCGCAGAAACCGAGCGCCGTAGTTGAGGCGCTTGGCGTGGTGGTGGTCCTTGTGGTCGGCGGCGTACGCGAAGATGATGCTGTAGATGGTGCGCTGGTTGCTCGCGCACACCACCTGGCGGCCCGACGCACGGGCCGAGCCGAGTGCGGGGAGGAGGATGCCGATGAGCAGCGCGATCACGGCAATGACCACGAGCAGCTCGATCAGAGTAAATCCCGGGTGTCCGTGCCGGAATCGAATCGCGTTTCGCACAGTGCCTCCTCGGGCGCGCAGACCGCGACGCCGCCAAGCCGACGAGTGTACCCGGGCCTGTTAAGACGTCGCGGACGGGGGGCGGCGTTTTTTCATCAAGACTGTGTGAAGTTCTGCGTATTTACAGAACCATCACACAACCTTGCTTGAGCTTTGCGCTTCGAGCGATTGTTGCGCCGTGCACCGGGGTCTACATTCATTACGTCGGGACGGTCGGTCGTCGGCACGTTCCGCACACATAGTTTTTTGGGGAAGGAGTGAGTGATGCGGAAGATTACCGGTAGTCCCAGCGCTGCGGCGCTCGCCGCGGTCGTGGGCATGGCCTGCACGACGACGGCGTTCGCGCAGACGACGTTCTACTCGCAGAACTTTGATGGCGCGGCTCCGACGAACCAGTCGGGCGACCCCTCCGTTGTGAACGCGTGCGCCCCGCCGGCGCCGGCGTTCACGCACGCGTTCCCGACCGGCTGGACGTGGAACACCTGCGCGACCAAGACCTACGCCTGCCGCAACCCGCTCGAGTGCGGAACCCCGTCCGACTGCGATCCCTCGGGCGAAACCGACTGCGCGACGACCGAAGGCGTGTTCGAGTGGGAGGGGTGGTCGATCACCTCGAAGGCGTTCTGGGGCATCCGCACCGACGACCAGCAGCGCACGCAGTTCACGCTCGGCACGGGCAACGTCGCCGTGGTTGATCCCGACGAGTGGGACGATCGCGGGGACCCGGACAACAACTGCGGGTTCCTGAACTCGCGCGTCACCACCCCGGTGATCAACATCAGCACGATCGACGCGGGCAGCCTGACCTTCAAGTTCGACTCGTCGTGGCGTCCCGAGGGCTTCGACGACGCGAACGGCCTGAACAACCAGACCGCGGTGATCCGCGCGATCTACACGGTCGGGGGCGTCGAGCAGGCCCCGGTGCAGGTCATGCGCTGGGATTCGGACAACGGGTCAAACGCGCCGGGCAACTTCTTCAAGCCCGACGCCACGAACGAGATGGTCGTGCTGACCAACGCGTCGGCGGGCGACGGCACCGACCGCTTCCCGGGGCTGAACGTCCCGGCGGGGGCGACGGCGGTGCGGTTTGAGATCAGCATGATCGAGGCGGCGAACGACTGGTGGTGGGCGATCGACAACCTGTCGGTGGACGGCACGGTCGGCGGCTCGCCGACGAACGTCTTCGCCGAGAACTTCGACGCGGTCCCGCTGCTCCCCCCGGTGCACGAGATCCCGCCGGCGACGTGCGCCAACACGTACTGCGGCGTGAACACCTACACCCACACCGGCCCCGGCGGCACCAGCGTGACCGTCGCGAGCCCGGCGTCGGGCGGCGTGCCGGACTGGCGCGGCTGGTCGTTCGTCGAGCGTTCCTTCTGGAACTGCGTCGAGGGCAACGGCACGAACTTCGTGAACTCGTCCGGGCGCATCGCGGTCGCCGACGGCGACGCGTTCGATGACCTGGCGAGCTCGGGCGGCGGGCTGGACACGACGCTGGCGACGCCGGCGATCGACATCTCCGGTCGCTCGGGCAACGTCCTCGTGCTGGCGTTCGACTCGTCGTGGCGCTGGGAGGCTCCCCAGACCGCGTCGGTCGTGGCCGAGTACAACACGGGCGAAGTGATCGACCTGGTCCGCTGGGAGTCGGTCCCCGGGCCGTTCTTCAAGGACGACGCCGAGGGCGAGCTCGTCGCTCGCGCGATGGTGGTGCCGGCCGGCGCCACGAGCGTGACGCTGAAGTTCCGCTACACGGGCGGGAACAACTGGTGGTGGGCGATCGACAACATCCGCGTGTTCGAGGGCCAGGCGACGGTCGACGTCGCCGGGTTCACCCCGAACCAGGCGCTCATGGCCGTCGCCCCGACGTACAACTTCCCGGCGTGCTTCTCGCCCTGGACGCTGTCGCCCCCCACGGACTGGACGTCGGTCTGGGCTCCGTGCGGCGCATGCCCGTCCGAGTGCGGCCGCCCCGAGTGGCGCGGCTGGGCGTTCGCGTTCAAGGACTGGTGGTGGCAGCGCGTGGACAACCAGCGCCGCAGCGAGTTCACCCTCGCGAACGGCATCGTGGCGATCGCCGATCCTGACGAGTGGGATGACTTCGCGAACGGGCAGGCCGAGTTCAACGCGTTCCTGACCACGCCGGCGATCAGCCTGCCCCAGACCGTGAACTCCGCGTCGCTGAACTTCGTGTCGTCCTGGCGCGACGAGGCGTTCGACGACGGCAACTCCTGCAGCCCGCTGCCGCCGGCGGCCGTGATCACGGGGATCAGCGCGACGAACCCCGCGGTCGTGACGACGGCGACGCCGCACGGCTTCCGCGACGGGAAGTACGTCGACATCAGCGGCAGCAACTCGGCTCCCACGCTCAACGGGCGCGTCCGCATCAACGTGACCAGCCCCACCACCTTCACCGTCCCGGCCGAGGTCCTCACCGCCAGCTCGTCGGCGGTCCGCACCATCGTGAGCATCAGCACGGGCAACCCGGCGACCGTCACCACGTCGGCGCCGCACGGCCTCAACACCGGCGACGTGATCTTCGTCGGCGGCACCGACTCGGTCCCCGCCGTCAACGGCGCTCGCACCGTCACCGTGACGGGGCCCGACACCTTCACCCTCCCGATCGACATCACCACGCCCGGCACGTCCGGCCTGTTCGCGACCTCGGGCCTGGCCACCGCCCGCAACACCAACAACCAGACCGCCGTGATCAAGGCGACCTACTCCGTCGGCGGCGTGCCTCAGTCGCCGGTCGAGATCTTCCGCTGGGATTCGGACAGCGGGCGTGCGGCGTCGGGCCAGCAGATCTTCATCCCGCCGAGCCCCTTCTTCCACAACGACAACCCCAACGAGGTCGTCAACATCCCGCTCTCGTCGATCCCCGCGGGCGCCGAGAACGTGAAGTTCGAGATCGGCCTCATCGAGTCCCGCAACGACTGGTGGTGGGCGATCGACAACGTCGTCGTGCAGGTCAACGGCTCGAACGTCTTCACCGAGGACTTCGAGAACGTCCCGAACCTGTCGGCGCCCCCGACCGAGCTGCCCCCCGTCGCGCAGTGCTTCTACTTCTCGACCGTCACGGAGCAGAACCCCAACTACGCCGTCGACAACAGCGGGCTCGTGAACTGCACCCCCGGCGATGACTTCTACGGCTGGAACGCCTGGACCACCGAGGCCTGGGCCCGCGCGGGCGGCGGCGGCAACCGCTACCAGCACGGCGCTCCCACCGTCTTCGTCTCCGACTTCGACGCTCGCGGCTGCGACGGCACCACGATCCTGTCCTCGCCGGACTTCCCCATCGGCCAGCTCAACCCGGGCTCGATCTTCCTCTCCTTCCGCTCGGGCTGGGACGCGGCCCCCGGTCACAACAGCATGATCCAGGCCTCCTTCAACGGCGGCACCTCCTGGCAGACCGTCCTCGCCTGGAACCCCTCCAACAAGGGCACCACGGTCGATGAGCCCGTCAGCGTCAACATCCCCACCGACGGCACGCAGAACACCGTCCGCTTCCGCTTCGTCGACATGGACGCCGGCTGGTGGGTCGTCAGCAACATCCGTCTGACCGGTGTCGTCGGCGTCCCGCCGTGCGACCCCGACTTCAACCAGGACGGCAACGTCGACCAGGACGACATCTTCTGCCTCTCGCTCGTCGTCGCCGGTGATCCGTCCTGCTCGGGCTCTGACCCGGACTTCAACCGCGACGGCAACGTCGATCAGGACGACATCTCGGCTCTCGAGCAGGTCGTGGCCGGCTCCGCCTGCCCCTAACCTGACTCGCACGTCCTGAGAGAGCACGTCTCGCTCTGACAGCACTCTGGGCCCCGGCGAACGCGCCGGGGCCCTTTTCTTTTTGTGCGATCGACGCGCGCGACGACCGCCAACGACAGGTTTCCCTCGTTTTCGTCGACCGACGCGGTTCGCCTTGCCAACGACGCGTCCGGCGGTACGTTCATGTTCGCCGGGGTGCGCAGCGCGGGAGCGCTGGCGTGCGCCCCGCACCGGAGGCCGCCATGCGTTCAACTCGCCGCACGTTTGCCCTCGCGCGACCGGATCGCGCCCGCCTCTTCGCCTTGCTCGCGGCGGCGTGCCCCGCGTACGCCGCGATGGGCCAGTGGACCGCCATCAATCTCGAACCGACCGCGCCCGGGCTCGTCACCTCGCAGGCGTACGGCGTGCACGCCGGGCAACAGGTGGGGATCGTCGTGGTGAACGGCGAGACGCAGGCGGCGGTGTGGTCCGGCTCGCCCGGGTCGTACGTCAACCTCTCGCCCGCGGGCGTGCCGAACCTGTTCGCGTCGGCCGCGCTGGGCGCGCACGCCGGCGTGCAGGTCGGGTACATCGCGGTGGTGAACGACGAGGGCGACGACTTCTCGCTGGCGGCGATGTGGAGCGGAACGCCCCAGAGCTACGTCGACCTTCATCCGCCGGGCTTCGAGCAGTCCCGCGCGCTCGCGGCGGACAGCACCACGCAGGCTGGGTGGGTCACGGTGAACGGCGTGCCCAGGGCCGCCCTGTGGACGGGCACGCCCGCGAGCTACATCAGCCTGCACCCCACGGGCCCGACGCAGTCGATCATCACGGCGCTCGACGGCGAGACGCAGGCGGGGTACGCGTCGGTCGGGTTCTCGCACGCGAGCCTGTGGCGCGGTACGCCCGAGTCCTGGGTCGACATGCACCCCGTGCAGGTCCCGGAGATCTCGGTCTCCGCGGTGCTGGGCGCCCACAACGGCCAGCAGGCGGGCTGGGCAATCTACGGCCCGGCGAGCGGGGGCATCTCGCACCCGGCCCTCTGGACCGGTTCGGCCGATTCGTACGTCGATCTCCTGCCCGCCGGCTGGCGCGACGGCATGGCCATCGCCACCTACGACGGACGACAGGCCGGCAACGCGCGCATGGCCGGCAGCGACTACCGCGCGCTGGTGTGGAGCGGCACGCCGGGCAGCTTCGAGAACCTGCACGACGTGCTCCCGACCGGCTACCTCCGCTCCAACGCGCTGGGCATCTGGAACGACGGCGTGAACTGGTACGTCGCGGGCATCGCCGTCACGCCCGGCCCGGCGTTCACCAGCGACGCGATCCTGTGGGTCTCGCCGATGGCCCCGGCCTGCGAGCCCGATTTCAACCTCGACGGCAACGTCGATCAGGACGACATCGCGTGCCTCACCCAGGTCGTCGCGGGCGACGCGTCGTGCTCGGCGCAGGACCCGGACTTCAATGGCGACGGCAACGTCGACCAGGACGACATCGCGGCCCTGGAGCAGGTCGTCGCCGGCGCGCCGTGCCCCTAAGGACGGGACGGAGGCTAGTTCCGCGGCATCGCCTCGATCCGGCGGACCACTTCAGGCAGGTCGGCGACGGTGTCGATCACGAAGTGCGCTCCGGCGTCGAGCAGCGTCCGGCGCGCGTCGGCGATGCGGCGCGTGCGCTCCGCGTCGGGGAGGTGCTCGAACGACTTCTGGTCGAGGCCGACGAGGTTGCCCGACGCCACGACGCCCACGGCCCAGGCGCCGGCGTTGACGCCCGACTGCACGCCGACCACGGTGTCATCGACGACGACGACCGCCGCCGGGGGGTAGACGTTCAGGCGGCGCATGTTCTCGAAGACGATCCACGGATGCGGGCGCCCGTGCTCGATGTCCGTGGCGCAGAGCATGCAATCCACCTCGAAGCCCTGGCGCGTGGCGGCCGCCATCACGCGGTCCATGATGGGGCGGGTGTACCCGGTGGCCGAGCCGACGCGGATGCTGCGCGAGCGCATCCACGCGAGCATCTCGAGCGCGCCGGGGATCACCTCGCTGAACCTCTCGACGCAGGCTTCCTGCAGGGGCAGGAACGTGGCGTAGATCGCGTCGATGTCGCCTTCGCCGAAGGGCCGCCCGTGCTTCGCGCTCCACTGGGCGGTGGCGCCGGGCGTGCGGGCGATCGCGGCGATGTGGTCGCGCTTCGCCATGCCCATCGGCGCCCGCGCGTCGGCCTGCGTGATGGTGACGCCGTGCTGCGCGAAGGCCTCGACGAACGTCGCGGCGGGCGCGCACGAGCCGAAGTCGACGGTGGTGCCCGCCCAGTCAAGCACGAGCGCCTTGATGGTTCGCGGGGCGGAGGCGGGGGTGGTGCCCCCGCGCACGATGGAGTCGGTCGTCATGGTGTGTCTCCTCCGATGCCGCCCCACCACTCGCGGGCGAGGGCGAATGCCATGGTCATGCCGGCGCCGCCGGCGGCGCACACGAGGCGCACGCCCGGGCGCGGCTCGTCCACGAAGACGGTACGCCCGGGGAGCTTGGAATACAGCCCGTGCCAGCGGCGCACGACGCGCCACGAGGGTAGATCCACCAGGCGACGCAGCTCGGCGAGGATGAGGTCGTCGATCGTCGCGTTGTCGAAGGGCGTGATGTCGGCGTCGTACTCGTGGCTGTCGCCGACGATGATCTCGCCGGTGCTGTGCTGCGAGGCGAGGACGTGGATGCCGTAGCGGTCGAGGTCGGGCGTGTCGCGCGCGATGCGGGACCGCACCCGGGGCAGCGACGGGCACACCGCGAAGTTCTCGTAGTGCCGCAGCGTGAGCCCGCCGGCGATCATCGGGCCCAGTTTCCAGGACGGGGGCGGGGCCTCCAAGGCCATCATCTGGAGCTTGCAGCGGCGCACGCCCGTGCCCGCGAGGGCCCCCGGGAAGAGCTCTTCGATCTCGTGCCCCGCGCACACGAGCACGCGGGCGGCCTCGGCCACGTGCGCCCCCTCGCGCGACGCGCTGTGCACCGCCGGGTGTTCGATGCGCGAGACGCGCTCGTTCCAGCGGAACTCCACGCGGTAGCGCGACGCGAGGTGCCGGGCGAGGCCCGCGATGGCGCGGGGCGAATCGACGCAGACCTCCGTGGCGCTGTAGAGCCCGGCGAGCACGGTGTCGCGCCGGGCGGCGGGGCTGATCGCCGCCACCGCGCCGCGGTCGAGCAGGCGCACGTCGTACCCGAGGCCGGGCCCGCGCTCGGCGAACTCGCGCAGCACGTCCAGTTCGTCCTCGTGCGTCGCGAGGTGCAGGCTTCCCGACGCGTCGTGCCACAGATCGGCCTCGCGGCACAGATGAAGCCAGGTCTCGCGCCCGACCTTGGCGCGGGCGAGGTTCTCCCCGGGCGTCTGCCCGACGACCCAGACCATGCCGAAGTTGCGGATCGACGCCCCCTCGCATCGCGGGGAACGCTCGTACACCACGGTCCGCAGCCCGTGCCGGGCGGCTTCGTACGCGTGCGCGAGCCCGATGATCCCCGCGCCGATGATCGCGACGTCGTACCGGGGCGTCACGGACGCGCACCCTGGGCCGCGCCCAGCGCGGAAGCGCCCGCGGGCGGAGCGGCGTCGCGCGCCCGACGCGAGATGCCCCCGAAGTAGACGCCCGACCCGGCGATCATGAGCACGCCCAGCGCCGACACGCCGTACGTCATGTACCTGAGGAAGCCCAGGCGGCTCATGTCGCCCGCCCCCAGGTCCTTGTAGAGCTGCACGGCGACCGAGCCGGTGTACCCGAGCGCGTCGGCCATGTAGATCGCGAACACCGCGGTGCCCACGAAGCCCGTGCAGGCCATGAGACGGTCGAAGAGCACCGAGCCGTACGGCACGTAGCAGAGGTACGCGCCCATGCCGACCAGGATCATCCAGAGCAGCCCGGAGATCGCGCCGGCGTCGAGCAAGAGCGTCGCCCCGCCCATGAGCGCGACGCCGAAGCCCATGATGCCGAGCGCCACCAGCAGCCCGGAGCGGTTGTTCTTGACGAGGCTGAGCAGCGCAAGCGTGCCCATGACGCCGAAGGCGATGGGCATCTCGGTCTTCGTGAAGATCGCCTTGACGTCGGCGTAGCCGAGCTGACCCAGCACCTCGACGGCGTAGTTGTCGCGGTAGTCGCGGTAGGCGGTGAGGAAGAAGTAGAGCAGGAAGAGCATGAACAGGCCCGGCGCGAAGCGTCGCACGAAGGCCCAGCGGTCGCTCGCGTTCATCGGGGCGCGCTGCACCCGGGCCGCCACGTCCGCGGCGGTGGGCTCGGGCACCTGGTTCAGCAGGAACACGCTGAGGAGATAGGGGAGCAGGAAGAGCGCGCCGGTGACGGCGGGCATCCAGGCCTCGCTCGCGCCCAGGTCGGACATGACCCAGCGTCCGACGTCCTTGACGATGCCGCTGCCCACGATGAACGAGCACGAGAGCCCGGCGAGCAGCGCCTCGGACGCTCGCCGTCCTTCGAGATACCACACGACCAGCCCCCAGACCATGCCCAGCGGCAGCCCGTTGGCGAACATGGCGAGCGCCTTGAGGTCCTTGGGCAGCACGGCGAACAGCACGAGCGTGACCTGCGCGATGGCGATGAGGAGCACGAGGGCCGCGGCACGGCGCGAACGGGTCATCTCGGAGCAGATCTTGACGCCGATGTACTTCGACACCGTGTACCCGAGCAACTGGCTGATGACATACGCGGTCTTGGCGTTGATCCCCGTGCCCAGGAACGTGAGGTCGGCGAACGTGCCCGCGGTGAACGGCCTGCGGAACGCGTACATGCAGAGGTAGGTGGTGAACGACACCGCCATGGCGAAGAGCACGGTGGCGATGGCGGGCGAACGCTCGAGCCGGGTGCGCAGCATGAAACCTCCGGACGCGCCCACGTGGCGCGGGGAGGCCAGTCTAGCGGGACGTGCGGGGCCCGCCCCCGCTGGGGGGGCCGATGCGCACAGCCGGAGGATCTTTGCGCATTTCTAGCGCACCGGCAGGGTTCCGCGCGGCGGACGGCGCGGTGCCCGCCCGGGCGCACGACATGCACGGCAGATCAGATGGTCTTCGCACTGCGTCCCATCAGGTAATAGATGATCAGCCCGATGATCGGCAGCAGCAGGATGACCAGCAGCCAGAGGACCTTGGCGCCCAGCGACTTCCCGGACGCGATGATCTCGAACGCCGCGATGATGAAGAGAATGAAGTGAATCACACCAAGGATCGTGTACAGCGTCACAGGCAGCCTCCTTAACGGGAGAGCATGCGGGCGATGCGCGAACCACGG
Organism: Planctomycetota bacterium; assembly: GCA_033763975.1. Classification (NCBI taxonomy): domain Bacteria; kingdom Pseudomonadati; phylum Planctomycetota; species Planctomycetota bacterium. Next base: position 7,331 of record JANRJM010000016.1, on the reverse strand, counting down.
GTAAGAGCGGTGTGAGAAGCGTGTCACGCGGGCGCGGATCAGACGCCCCGCCGCACGACGACCTCTCCGCTCGCGACGTCGCGGATCGCCTCGATCACGTCGGCCACCTCGCCGTGCTTGGAGATCAGCCCCCAGCCGCCCGCGTTCAGCACCGCGTCCGCCATACGGGGCGAGTCGTACCCGCTGAAGCCCACGACCCGCACCTGGGGGCACGCGCGCTCGAGTTCGGCGATGGCGTCGAGCGGGTCCTTCCCAGGCATCGTGAGATCCAGGACGATGACGTGCGGGCGCAGACGGGCGGCGTGCCCGGCGAGGTCCTCGGCGTGGTGCAGCGTGCCCACGCACGCCAGCCCGCGCTGCGCGCTGATGAGGCGCGCGAACAGGTCGGTGATGTCGGGCGAGTCGTCGATGACCAGGACGCGGATCGTCGCGTCCGCGGCGGCGTCAGGGGTGATAGACACGCTGGACCTCCGGGCTCAGCGCGAACTCGGCGTTCGACACGCGCCGCAGCACGGCGAGGAGCTCGTCCTCGCCGTCGTTCTTGGACACATACCCCCAGACTCCGACATCGACCGCTCGCTCCACCAGGTCCCGGCGCACGTGCCCGCTGAAGACCACCACCCGGGTGCTCGGGCAGTGCGCGACCAGGTCCTTGATCGCCTCGAACGGGTCTCGCCCGGGCATGTCGATGTCGAGCAGCACCAGCGACGGGCAGTCTCGCACCACCGTCTCCGTGAGCGTGTCGGCCCGCGAGAGCTCCCCCTTCCACGAGAACCCCTTCGTGCGCGAGAGCTTCATCGCGATCGCCTCGACGACGAACTGATTGTCGTCGACGCACAGCACGCTGATGACCTCGTCGGCGGGCGGGCCGGACATCACGGGGCGCCCCCTGGTGCGCTCGGCACCGGCGGGGCCACGGCCCGCGGCGCACCGTTCGCCCCCCGACGGATGGCCTCGCGGATCACTTCCACCCGCGGGCGCAGGCCGATGGCGATGCACCCGGCCGGCGCCTCGCCCGGCTCCACGAGCGCGATGGTCGGGACGCCGGGCGGAACGTCCGCGGGCGGTGCGTCGGTGATGACCAGGTCGGCCTCGCTCCGGGCGCTCGGCTCGATATCGAACGCCAGGTGCCGCAGATCGGCGGTGATGATCGCCCGAAGCCGCGCGTCGCGGATGTCGACGCAGGCGCGGCGTCGACGCCCGACGGGCACGGCGGGCACGTCGGGCAACCCGGGCTTCAGCCGCAGGGTGAACGTCGTGCCGCGGCCCAGGGCGGAGACGAGCTCGACCACGCCCCCGGCCTGCTTGACCAGCCCGTGCACGAGCGCCAGCCCGAGCCCGGTCGAGACGTCTCGCGTCTTGGTGGAGAAGAACGGCTCCATGCACCGGGCCAGCACGTCCTCGCTCATGCCCGGGCCCGTGTCGCTCACGGCCAGGAGGATCTCGTCGTCGCGCTGAGACGCCAGGACGCGTACCTCGCCGGATGTGGCGTCGCGCATCGCCTCGCCGGCGTTCTGCACGAGGTTGAACACCGCCTGCATGAGTGCCGCGTGGTGGATCTGCACCCAGCATTCGCCCTGCGGGAACTCCCCCTCGAGCGTGACCCCGCGCGGGAGCGTGCTCTTGAGCACCGGCGACGCCTCCGACCACCACGCGTGCAGCTCGGTCGCGCGGGTCGTCGGGACGGCGGCCGGCTCGGACGCGAGCAGGCGAAGCCCGCTCGCGAGTTTCTGGAGGTACGACACCCCGCCCCGGATGCCCGCGAGTTCCTGGCGCGCTTCCGCCGGAAGGTCGAACGACTCGAACGACTCCAGTCGCACGCGGATCGGCACCAGGAGATTGCCCATGTCGTGCCCGAGCCCGGCGGCGAGCGTCCCCAGCGACGCCATGCGCTCGGACATCCGCAGGCGCCGGTGCGATCGCTCGAGTTCCGCGGTGGCGTCCTCGACCGCCCGGCGCAGCCGGTCCTCGGCGCGCGCCTGATCGTCGATGTCGGTGCAACTGCCCACCCACTCGCGCACGCCGCCGTCGGGGCGGAGCAGCGCCATCCCCCGCGCCATGTTTACCCGGTATCGCTGCGACGCGGCGTGCCACAGCCGCGCGCGGGCGCCGTAAACGGATTTGCTGTCGCGGGCACGCTCCCAGGCGGCGCGGACGGCCGCGCGATCATCGGGGTGGAACGCTTCCAGACGCCCGAACCCGCGGTGCTGCTCCCACGATTGGCCCGTGTAGTTCTCCCACGCGGTCTGGGGCACGATGAAGTTGCCGTCCGGGTCGGTCACCCAGGGGACATCCGTCACCACCGAGAGCAGCGCGCGGTTGCGTTCTTCGCTGTCGCGCAGGGCCTGCTCGGCCTCGCGGTGGCTGGTGATGTCGGTGTTCGTGCCGAACCACAGCGTCACGCCGCCGTCGGCGTCGCGGATGGGGTGGGCACGCGACAGGAACCAGCGGTACTCGCCCGCGCTGGATCGCAGCGGGAAGACGTCCTCCCACGCCACGCCCCGGCGGATGTGGTCCGTGAACTTCTCCACGACACGCCCGACATGGTCCGGATGGTGCACCGTGCGCCAGCCCCAACCCTGCATCTGCTCGAGCGTCGTCCCGGTAAAGTCGTACCAGCGCTTGTTGTACCAGAAGACCGACCCGGACTCGTCCGCCATCCACGCGAACTGGTTAATGTTGTCGGCCAGCGTGCGGAACCGCTCCTCGCTCTCGCGCAGCCTCATCTCGGCGAACTTGCTGTCCGTCACGTCGACGACGAGCGCAAAGAACCCGCGCACGCGCCCGTCGGGGGCGCGGTCGGGCACGTATTGCGCGTTGATCCAGCGCGGCTCTTGCCCGCGGTACACGATCCGCGTCTCGAAGTGCGTCGGCTCGCCCCGCAGCGCCGCTTCGACGTGCGGCTCGAGCACGCTCGCCGGCCCGGGGCCCAGCACCTCCACCATCGTCCGCCCCAGCGTCTGCTCGCGCAGGATGCCGAACCAGCGCTCGTACTGGCGGTTCACGAACCGGTACCGTCGCTCGGTGTCGATGTACGCGATCAGCGCGGGCGTCCCGTCGGTCATGACGCGCAGCTGGTGCTCACGCTCCAGCAGTGCGCGCTCGGCGCGCTTGCGCTCCGTCGTGTCCTCCGCCAGGTAGCAGAACCGCTCCCGGCCCGAGGGGCCTTTGCCCAGCGGGCTCACCGTCACCGACAACCATCGCGTCTCTTCGCCCCCGTCGAACTGGTGCTCGAAGTGCACCGGCTCGCCCCGCGCGGCGCTCGCCCGGTAGTGCTCGAGCCACAGGCGCGTGATCTCCGGGCTGGCCCCCAGATCGCGCAGCGCCAGCTTGTTCATCGTCGAGCCGGCTTTCAGCCCGAAGAAGCGGCACGTCGCCGCGTTGTCGTAGAGGTGGAGCACGTCGTGTTCGAGCGGCTCGGTCACGCCCATGCACACCGGCGAGTGCTCGTAGAACGCCCGCAGGATCGTCTCGCTCGCCAGCAGTTCCTGCGTCGCGCGGTGTTGATCGGTGACGTCTACGGTGCACCCCACCACGCGCGCCGCGGCGCCGGACGCGTCGCGCGAGATCACGCACCGGTCTTGCAGGCGCAGCCAGCGCCCGTCGCGATGCCGTACGCGGTACTCGACCGTGCACGCCGAGCCCGTCGTTTCTTCGATCTCGCGGCGCACCCGCGCAACATCGTCCGGGTGCACCTGCGCGTACCACCACGCCGCCGTCGAGGGCACGTCGGACTCTTCGTACCCCAGCACCTCGCGCAGTCCCCGCGAACGCTCTACAAGCCCGGTTCGGAGGTCGTAGTCGTAGATGATCCCGTTCACCGCCTGGGCGGCCAGGCGGAACCGCTCGTCGATGCGGCGCTCGGTCGCGTCGTCGGCCGGCGTGCCCGATTCAGTCAGGCCGCGCGGGGTATCGGCGCCGGAAGCGTCCGGCGCGTCGTCGGCGTCGTGCACCTCGAACGCGACCACCGCGAACCCCGTGCGCCCGGGGGCGAGCGTCGGATGTCCCACCCCGTGCACGCGCCGGTACTCGCCGTCGCGCCGCCGCACGCGGAACTCTGCGGTGAAAGGCTCGCGCCGGGCGTGGGCGTCGCGCACGACGCGTTCGACCTCGGCGCGGTCCTGCACGTGCACGCACGCGAGCCACCCGGCGCCGACGGCCTGCGCCGGCGCCTGGCCCGTGAAGTCCTGCCAGGTGCGAGAGAACGACTCGCCCGCGCCGGTGCCGTCGGTTGTCCAGAAGAACGCGGGGTGCGGCCGTCGCTGGTCGTGCGACCCCGCGTCTGCGACGGGCAGGGTCGCCGTGGACGACTGCGGGGCATGGTGAGCATCGCGTGCCATGAGTGCCGGTCGAACCCGGTCGGACGGGGCGATTTCAACCCGCGCGGTGCGCCCCGGCGTGCGCGTCAGGCTCCGTCGACCGGCACAGTCTACGGGCGATTCACGCGCGTGCATACGCGTTCGGCGCGGGAAAAGCGCGTGAACACCGGCGCACCGGAGATTCATGTTGATTTCATGCGCCCGTCAACGGCCGGCGCACCGCCGAATGTAACAACGAAAAACGCCGTGCACGAGGTGTGCACGGCGCTGTTGCAAGTGACCCCAAGGGGATTCGAACCCCTGTTTTCAGGATGAGAACCTGACGTCCTAGACCGGGCTAGACGATGGGGCCAGGGCGGCCCCGCTGCGGCCGCTGACCGAGGATAGCGCGGCGAGCGGGCGGGTCAACCGTGCGGCGGGCGCGCCGTCGGGGCGTGCCGGGCATTCACCGGGCGGCGGACGTCGCCGCCGAGGCACGCTGGGTCATCTGCCGGCGAAGCTGCGACAGCGCGTAGACGGCGGCCTCTTCGGCCGTCTGCCCCACGACCGCCCCGCACGCCTGCCCCGCGCCGTCGCGCCATTCCGCCCGGTGGCAGTCGAACAACTGGATGTGTCGCACGGACAGCGAGAACCCGTTCTCGAGGAACACCTGCTCGATGTGCTCCTGGCTCGGGTACGGGCGGCCGTCCGCAAATCGGGCGATGCCCTTGGGTTCGGCCATCGTCCACCCGGAGTCGTACAGCGCGTCGATCGCAAAGCCCAGGCTCATCGGTCGCGTCCTCTCGTGCTACACCCCGCAGCAGGGCGGAACCCCGGCCCGCGGCCGCGATCATCCGCCCGAAAGTTCACGCTCCGTAAACACTTCCAGTATAGCGAGCGAGACCCCCGCTCTATCGGAATTCCGCCCGCCATCGGGTGAACACCCATCTTCGTGCAACCCGCACATATCCCGACTATTCGCGGTCGAAGGCCAGCAGCGCGACGATGTCGTACACCGCGTGGGTTGCCACCACGATCCCGAACCCGCGCGTGATGAACAGCCCCGCGAAGTACGCCCCCGCCACGCCATAGAACAGCACCAGCCGGAGGTCGAGCGCGCCGGAGGGTGCGCGGATGTTGTGATAGAGCGTGAACGCGACCGCCGAGGCCACGCCCGCGCTGACGAGGGCCGCCCGCTCGGGGATGCGGAACACGTCGACCAGCAGGAAGTGCATCCCGGTGATGAGCAGCAGGCGGAAGAGCAGTTCCTCGTACACGCCCGCGCCGATCGAGACCGTCAGTTTCGCCTGCCACGAGAAGGCGGCGAGCGGGGTGTCAACGCCCATGGCGGGGGCGCCGCGCGCGAGCACGAGGCTGAAGACCAGCAGCGGGAGCGCCCAGAGCGCGGACTCGGCCGCCATCCCCCCCACCACGCGCGCCCGGACACGCCACGGATCGCGCAGCAGCAGGTGCCAGGCGATGAGCACCACGCTCAACGCGATCGGCGGGACGTGCAGGCTCGCGACGCCGAAGTTCTCGAACACCGACGCCAGGATCCCGCGCGCGCCGATCGTATCGACGCCCCGCGCGACCTCGGACAGGTACAGCATCGAGCCCAGCTCGTAGAGCGCCAGCAGCGGGGTCAGAAACACCAGCACGTGCAGCGGGCGGGTGGAAGCGAGCGCGTACGAGCGTGCCACCGCGCCGCGCGAAACAGTGTCCGGTCGCCCCATGCGATGCGAGCGTAGCAATCGACGCGACGCCCGGGGCTCGCGCGGCCTTCACATTCAGATCGATCGAACGCCGCTCGCGCGGGTTCGGACGGCTCAGCCGGCGGCGGGCGCGCCCTTCTGCTTCGCCTTCACCTTCGCCGCGAGGCGGCTCTTGCGACGCGACGCCTGGTTCTTGTGGATCACGCCCACCGACGCCGTGCGATCGATGATCCGCGACACCTTCTTGAACGACGCGGCGGCGTCCGCGGGGCTGCCGTGGAGCAGGACCTCCTGCAGTTCCTTGATCGCCGTGCGCATCGTGATCAGCCGCCACTTGTTGCGTGCCCGGTGCTGCAGGTTCTGACGGACGCGCTTCTTGGCGGTGCGGCTGTGTGCCATGGATCGGGGTTCCAGTACCTTCGAGCGGACCTGCCGCGGACGCCCTGCGCCCGCGACCCACGTGAACGGATGAACGCCGGCTCGCCGGAGCCGGACGGGTCTACATGGTTCGCGTGCCCCCGGCGAGAATCAAGTGCCTTCCGGTCCGCGGCCAGCGTGCGGGGGTTGTCGGACGCTCACGCCCTACCGCGCCTTCACTTGGACCATGACCGACGCCCCGCCCCCGAAGGCCTCCCGCCACTCCCTGTTCGGGTCCACCTGGCTCGCGGTCGCAATCGGCCTGACGCTGTTGGCCGGCGGGTGGTGGGCGTTCACGTCGTTGCACGCCGAGCCCGCCGGCGGAACCGGTCGCGCGGCGGGCGCCAGCGGGTTCGCGTCGGCCCCCGCCGCGACCGGCACACCCTCACCATCGGCGTCGGAAGCGTCCCTAGCGGCCTACGCCCCCACCGCGTTCGCGATCGGGCTGAGCTTCGTGGGGGCGTACTTCGTGGGCTACGTCGTCCGGAAGGTGATCAAGCTGGCGGTGATTCTGGCGGTGCTGGTGGTCGTGGGGCTGTTCGCGCTCCGAGCCGCGGGCGTAATCAGTTTCGAACTAGGTGGGATGGAACAGGAAGCCCAGGAGGCATTGGAGCAGGCGCAGGCGTGGTCAGAGCGTGCGAAAGAGGCGTTGGCGACGGTGCTCCCGTCAGGGGTGTCGGGGACGCTGGGGCTGATCGTCGGGGCGAGGCGGGCGTAGAAACGAAAACGGGCCGGGAAAATCCCGGCCCGCGAAAGGTTGAATGCACGCGGAGAGCCGCGGGCGAACGTCGGGTTTACCACCCGCCGCTGCGGCGACCGCCGCCACCGCCGCCGCCGCCCCGGCCGCCACCGCCGCCGCCGTAGCCGCCGCCACCGCCGCCGCCGCCGTAGCCGCCACCACCGC